>SKMT01000038.1 GCA_007120915.1 Myxococcales bacterium
GTGGATCGGGCCCTTCAGATGGGTGGTGCCGAAGGGGCATGGCGCGAGGGGCTGGAGGCGATCCGCGGCCGATTCGTCAGCTTCCTCGGCGATCAGGGCGCCCGGCTCGTCGGCGAACCGGGAGAGCCGATGGACCCGGATATCCACCAGGCAGTGGCCACGGTGGAACACGCGCAGTTTTCGAAGGGGCACGTCGCCAGGGTGGACCGCCCGGGCATCGTGCTCGATGACGGCACGGTGGTGCGACCCGCCAATGTTGTGGTGGCTCGGTAGTTGGGGTAGTTGTTTTCCGATTCCCGGTTTCCGATTCCCGGTTTCCGATCCTCCTTTCCCTTCGTCTCCCGACATGCGCATGATCTCAACGGGTCGACCGGAAACCATCCGACCAGGGAAAGAAAAAAGTCCATCGGAAACCGGGAATCGGAAATCGGAAGTGTCGCCGGTGGCGTCGACAGCCCCCCCATCGACCTCACTGCGTTCGGCCACTTCCCCCTCAGGGGGAAGAAGTTTGGATGACGCGGAGGATCTCTTCGCCGAGCATGTCGATGTGCCAGGGGAGGATGGCGTCGAACTGGGCCAGTTCGTCGAGGTTGGTCGGCGGATCGGCGGCGATGTCGGTGATCACGGCGTTGGTGGCGATGAATTCGCCGGGGATGTCGAGCCGGTCGGCCGTGGTATTACGCCAGCGGCGAAGCTCGTTGTAGATCCGTCGCTGTTGTGGGTCCGGTTTGGGACGGTAGTCGTCGGTATTCGGGGAGTTCTTTGGCGGAGCGTCATGGCCACGTGCTTGCTTGATTTCAGCGATCAGATCGTCGGCCTGTTCCTCGACGAGACGGGCGGGAATCCCGGACATTTCGCGAAGCTCGCCGACGGAGTCGGGCCGGTGGCGGGCGAGCTTTTTTAACGCCCGATTGGGAAAGATCGTCACCGGTGAGCGGTTGCACTCTTCGCAGAATCGGTGGCGCCACAGATACAGCCTGCGTGCGGTCGCCCGGCCTGTGCCGTCGAGCTTTTTGACGCCTCGGATGGACCTCCAGTCGTCGGGATCGAAGTCGATGGGCTGGAATTTGACGCTTTCGGCCACATACTCACAGCGTTGGTGAAACGGGGCGTGCCACCCGGAGGATTTCAGCTCATCGGAAAACCGGTGATACAGCCGAAGCAGGTGGTGGACGTCGCCGACGGCATAGCGCAGCGCTTTATCGGAGATAGGGCGTGTCGCCCAGTTGTAACGCGAGCGTTTTGGCGCCGGCTTTACATCGAGCAGTTCTTCGAGAAGCCAGGCGAGGTTGTTTTTGGAGTAGCCGAGGAATCGAGCCGCTGTGCGGGTGTCGAACAGATTGGCGATGCCCACGCCCCAGTCACGGTCCATCTCATTGATGTCGTTGCGCCCGGCGTGGAGCACTTTCGGAACCGAAGGGTCCTCGAACAGCTCGAACAGAGGCTGCATCTCGTCGTCATCCATCGCCAGTGGATCCACCAGTACGGTCGACTCGGCGGTGGCAAGTTGGATCAGACAGACCCGCGGGTTGTAGGCGTGGAAGTGATCGCTTTCGGTATCCACGGCCAACGGGCCATTTTCGGCGAGCCTGCACCAGCGGCGAAGCCGGTCGGAGGAATCGATGAGATCGGTGTCCATGTCAGTGGTCGGGAATGAGACGGGTTGGTTGATGACGTTCTACAGTGTGTGAGTTGTCCGTGTTCGGTGCAATGAAGCCCCCAGGCCCCAAGACCCCAAGACTTACGACGGTTGTGACAGCACGCAAACGGCGGTAGCCTCCTGCAACAGATTTTCCACGACGGATCGCAGATATCAGCGAAACGGTGACCAGATGAACGACAAGCGCAACAAAGATGTTCCCATCGAAGCCGGCACCACCCTCCAGGACCGTTACGTGGTGGAGGGGATTATCGGCAAGGGAGGCTTTGCGACCGTCTACGAGGGACGGGACAAGCTGATCGACCGTATGGTGGCCATCAAGGTGCTGTCGATGGACAAGCTCGAAGGTGAGCAGGCCGAGCGTGCGCTGCAGCGATTTTTGCGCGAGGCCCGGGTGGCAGCGCGGATTTCGCATCCCAGCATTGTGGCCATCTACGATTTCGGGCGGCTCGACGGCGATCAGGACCCGTTCATCGTCATGGAGCGGCTCGAAGGTGACAACCTGTACTACCGGGTACACAAAGAAGGCCCGCTGGCACCGGGGTGGCTGCTTCCGAACTACTGTGACTTGCTCGACGCGCTGGGCGAAGCGCACCGCGAGAATGTGGTGCACAAGGACTTGAAGCCGGGCAACATCTTTCTTCACAAGCCGGGCACCCGCCGGGAAGTCTGGAAGATCGTGGACTTCGGCGTGGCGCACATCGACTCCCCGAAAGACAGTCGGATCACTCAGACCGGGTTTCTGTCGGGCACCCCGCAGTATCTGCCCCCGGAGTACATCCAGAAGCAGCAGGTCTCTCCGCAGATGGACGTCTACCAGATGGCGCTCACACTGGTGGAAGCGCTCACCGGTGAGGCGGTAGTGACCGAACGGCGCCCCTTCAAGGCGGCGATGATCCATGTCGACGGCAACCTGGACATCCCGGAGGTGCTGATGCAGGGGGCTTTCGGGGCGGTGCTGAGCAAGGCGCTGGCCGTCGACCCGGACCAGCGGTTTGCCACGGGGCTGGAATTCGCCGATGCGCTGGCGTCGGTGGACGTCAACAGCGTGCCCAGTTTCGCCAAAGACGAAAGCCTGGTTCGCAAGACTGCGGAGTGGGCGGCTGTGGATGGGGACAAGTAGGCGCTGGGTGCTGGGCTCTGGGCTCTGGGCTCTGGGCGCTGGGTTCTAGGCGCTGGGCTCTGGGCGCTGGGCGCTGGGCGCTGGGTTCTAGGCGCTGGGCGCTGGGTGCCAGGATACCCCGTGGAGATTCAACGCGCGACCCGTAGCCCCGGGCTAGCCGCAGTTCAGGCTGCCCGGGGGACTGAGTTGCTCAGGCCAGCGCGCTCTCATTGCCCGAATCACGCACGAAGATGCAGCTCGAAGAGGTGGCGTCGACCATTCGGCGCACGAATTCAAGATCCGGGTCGTCGTCCATCCCGAAGATGTTCAGATCAGCGCTGGGGGCACGTTCGACGAAGTCGTAGAACTCGCCGCTTTCGAGCACCACTTCCATGTCGGTCATCCGCGCCAGTGTCAGCAGCTCGGCGATGAACTGTTCGGCCCGGGGCAACTCCTCTGAATCTTCGACGACCATCACCAGTCGCAGTCGGGCGTTCCAGTTGCGCCGCAGCTTGTAGGCCAGAAGCAGCGACAGGTCGAGATTGCCGATGTCCATCGAGATCGACCAGTCCGGGGTGCGGTCGCGAAGCCAGACGTTGACGGTGGCGCGCCGGCCCAGGTCAGCTTTGCGATGAGGGGCGTACAGAAGGCTTCCCAGCTCTTGCTCTTCGGCGCGGTCGACGATGCGCTTGTAGTCGAGCTTTTCGTCGAGCTGGTCGGGCATCTGCAAGAACACGATGTTGGGGCGGGGGAAGGCGCCGCGGGCGGTCTGGATTGCGGCGGTCATCCCTCCGGTGAGACTATCGTTCTCAATGGCGATCCAGTTGGCGAACACCTGCTTTTCGCGAAAGTCGTTCGACAGCGCTTCGAGCCGTTCGGGCAGATCGTCTTCCTCGAGATCCGGTTGGATGCCCACCAGTTTGACCGATCCTTTGGGCCGGGCGATCTCCTCGATGAACAGAAAGGAACCGCGAAGCTCGTCGGGGTCCTTAACGGCGACGAGAAGATTCGGTTTCCAGGCCCGCTCCTGCATCGGCGGCAAGTCCCACACCCGCTTGGCGGCCCACTCGGCGATGGACAGGAACATCCCGCTTCGGACGTCGCCGAAGGGGGCATCCAGGCTGCGCCGGGCCATCACGACGTAGGCGCCGGCCACAAGTCCCAGCGCCACCAGGCTGAACACCGGGTTGATGATGAACATTGCGAACAGGCAGCCCACCATCCCAACAAAGGAGATGATGCGGGGGATGCGAAACAGCGGTCGGAAGCTGACAAGATCGAGGGTCTGCTCGAAGAAGACCACCACGTTGATCATCATGTAGGTGATCAGAAAGAACATGGTGATCAGCGGGGCGATGGCGTTCAGGTCGCGCAGCATCAGCCCCATAAGGACGATGGCGGCGGTGACGACCACCGCATTCTGGGGTTCGCCGTCGTCGCGGCGGCTGGCAAGCCATTTGCTTCGAGGCAGCACGTTGTGCTTGCCCAGCGCCTGCAAAATACGCGGGGCGCCGACCATGGAGGCCAGACCCGACGAAAAGGTCGCCCCCAACAGCCCGGCGAGCACGAACCACTCCCCCAGCCAGGCCACATCGAGCATGATGGTGTAGTTCGAGACCA
>SKMT01000696.1 GCA_007120915.1 Myxococcales bacterium
AACGCTGAAATCGTGGACGAAGGCGGCGACCTGAAGGTCTACGCCGGCCCCGGAAACGTGGTGCTGTCGCTGGATCTGGGCGTGCTTGTCGACGGAATCGAAGATGTCGACCTGAACCTGACGATCAGCAACGCCATGCTGCGCGCCGATATCACCGACGACAGCTCCATCGATGATGGCGTCGGCCTCGAAAACGGCGAGCTCGGTGGGCTGGTTCGCCTCGACGACATCGCCGCCGCGCTCAACGAGTTCGGCGCCACCTGCGACTGCCTCGACAACCCCGACGAGATCATCGCCACCCCCGACGGCGAAGACGCGTACTGTGCGCTCGATGACGACGTGCGCGACGACGCCGACGATGAATGCACCGACGACGAAGACATCTGCGGCGAAATCGCCGGGCTCTGCGACGCCGTCGTCCCCCTGATGTCGGCCTTCACCGACATCGACACCACCGGCGACGGCAACACCGACGCGTTCAGCGCCGGCATCGAGTTCGGCGCCGAAGGCGTCACCATCGTCGAAGTCGGCGAAGGTGAACTGCTCGACTGACCACCGTCGACACGCCTGACCGAAGACGCCCCGGCGGTGACGCCGGGGCGTTTTTGTTTGTGCGGCTTGTCTGCCCGGGGCGTTGAACTTATAACCCGGGCGGCGATGCCACGATGACTTCTCTTACGAGCTCCAACCCTATGTCCAACGCCTACTTTCAGGACCTGATCTTGACGCTCCAGAACTTCTGGGCCGAACAGGGCTGCATCATCCAGCAGCCCTGGGACATCGAAAAAGGCGCCGGCACCTACAACGCCGCCACCTTCCTTCGCGCACTGGGACCCGAACCCTGGAACGTCGCCTACCCCGAACCCTGCCGCCGCCCCACCGACGGCCGCTACGGCGAAAACCCCAACCGGCTGGGGCTGTACTACCAGTTTCAGGTGCTGCTGAAACCGAGCCCCGACGACGTGCTCGATCTGTACTGGGAGAGCATGCGCCGGCTCGGCATCGACCCGATGGTCCACGATCTGCGACTCGTCGAAGACGACTGGGAACAACCCACACTCGGCGCCTGGGGGCTGGGCTGGGAGGTGTGGGTCGACGGCATGGAGACCACCCAGTTTACCTACTTCCAGCAAGTCGGCGGTGTGGAGTTGGACCCCATCCCCGCCGAAATCACCTACGGGCTGGAGCGAATCGCGATGTTCCTCCAGGACGTCGACAGCGTCTACGACCTGCAGTGGGCCCCCGGGGTCAGCTACGGCGAGATCCGCCACCAGGATGAAGTCGAATTCTCCACCTTCCACTTCGACGAGGCGAACCTGGATCGGCACTTCCAGTGGTTCGACCAGTTCGAACAAAGTGCGAACGACCTGATGGAAAAGGGGCTGGTCTTCCCGGCCTATGACTTCATCATGAAGGCCAGCCATACCTTCAACATCCTCGACGCCCGCGGCGCGATCAGTGTGACGGAGCGCCAGAAATACATCGGGCGCATTCGTGCTCTCGCCCGTGGTATCGCAACGGCGTATCTGGACAAACGCGAGCAGATGGGCTTCCCCCTGCTAACCGCAGAGGCGCAGAGAAAACCAGATTGAACCGCCAAGACGCAGAGAGCGCAGAGAAAAACCAGATTGAACCGCCAAGACGCAGAGAGCGCAGAGAAAACCATTTTAGGATTAGTTTGGTGCTATCACCGATCCGTTCTTGGCCTGACAAACTGTTGCCCATTTGCCGCAAAGACCGACAGCACACAGCTTTGGGAGCACTATACGGCCCGACTCGTTGACCGACAGCACACAGCTTTCAGAACGCTATGACCACGGCCCAGCCTCCCTCAATCCCACGATTCGCCATGACCACGGACCCACGGCACTCAATCTTCCGACCCACTATGACCCCAGAGCCCATCTCGAATCGGTTTTCTTGTTTTTCTCTGCGCTCTCTGCGTCTCGGCGGTTCGACCTGGTTTTCTCTGCGCTCTCTGCGTCTCTGCGGTTCATCCTGGTTTTCCCTGCATCTCTGCGGTTCAAACGGAGGTAGAAGATGGAATTGATCTTTGAGGTTGGCTGTGAAGATTTGCCGGCGCGCTTTGTCGAACCGGCGCTCCAACAGATGCGCGACGGCTTCCAGGACCACTGCGAATCACTGCGCATCGACGTCGGCGACATCACCACCGCCGGCACTCCTCGGCGCCTGGTGCTGATGGTCACCGATCTGGCCGACACCCAGAACGACCTTCAGGAACAGCGCACCGGCCCCCCCGCAGACATCGCCTTCGACGACGGCGAACCGACCAACGCCGCAACGGGCTTCGCCCGCGGCCAGGGTGTCGACGTGGAAGACCTGTACGTGGTGGACACCGACAAGGGTGAATACGTCGCCGCCGACGTCTTCGAAGAAGGCGAACCAACCGCCGAACTGCTTCCCGAAGTCCTCACTGAGATCCTGTCGGGGCTGCAGTTTCCAAAGTCGATGCGCTGGGGAAGCGGTCCGACGAAATTCGGCCGGCCCGTCCGGTGGCTCACCGCCGTAGCCGACGGCGACGTCATCCCCGTCGAGTTCGCCGGCGTAACAAGCGGATCGATCACCTACGGGCATCGCTTCGCCGCACCCGACCCCCTCGAAGTACAGACCGTCGAGGGCTATCTTGCCGACCTGGACGACGCCCAGGTTACGGTGGACCAACACCAGCGCCGAAGCGAAATCGAAGAGATGCTCCAACAACAGGGCGCTGCTGCAGGTGGGCGAGTCGTCGATGACCCCGGGCTCGTCGACGAGGTGACGCAACTCGTCGAAAAACCCCACGCCGTGCTGCTCGACTTCAGCGATGAATATCTGGAATTGCCGCGGGAAGTGCTGATCTCATCGATGCGCTCCCACCAGCGCTACTTCGCCGTGGAGAGCGACGACGGCAGCGAACTTCTCTCGGCCTGCGTCGTCATCTACAACACGCCGGTGGAAGACCCGCAGGTCGTCGCCGAGGGCAACCTGAAGGTGCTTCGCGCCCGGCTGGATGACGCCCGGTTTTTCTGGGACAACGACCGCAAAACCGACCTGGCAGACCATCGCGAAAAACTCAACGACGTCGTCTGGATCGGCAAACTGGGCACCATGTACGAGTTGACCGAACGGCTCGAACGGCTCGCCGAACCCATCGGCGAGGCGATGGGCCTTGAGGCCAGCCAACAGAAAAACGCCGCCCGCGCCGCCGCGCTGTCCAAAGCGGATCTGGTCACCGACCTGGTCGAGGAATTTCCCGACCTGCAAGGGGTGATGGGCCGGGAATACGCGCTCGCAAGCGGTGAAGCCCCGGAGGTCGCCCAAGCGGTCGAAGAGCACTATCTGCCCAAAAGCGCCGATGGAGCACTTCCCGAAACTGACGCCGGCGCCTGCGTGGCGGTCGCCGAGAAACTGGACGCCATCGTCGGCTGTTTCGGCGTGGATATGATCCCCACCAGCAGCTCCGACCCCTACGGGCTTCGCCGCGCCGCGCTGGGCGTGCTGCGGATTTTGAAGCAGCGCAACTCCACAGCCTCCCTGCCGGATCTGGTCGACCACACCATCGGCGCCTACCGAAGCGGCGGGGACACACCCTTCGATGAAGACGATCAGTCGGTGCGCTCGCAGGTCGTCGACTTCATGGTCACTCGCCTGCGATATCTGCTCGAAGACGAAGCGCCTACGGACGTCGTCAACTCCGTGCTCGCTGCAACGGTGGAGGACGTCCCGTCGGTGTACGGACGCGTCGAAGCACTCGCCGACCTTCAAGGAGAAGAGGACTTCGAACCGCTGGCACAGGGATTCAAGCGTGTCGTCAACATTCTGGAGAAACAGGCCGAAGAGTACGACCTGGAAGCCCTGGAGGTCGACGCCGATTTGCTCGAAGAACCGGAGGAACAGCAGTTGTTCGAGGCCGCCCGGTCCGCCAAAACGGCGCTGGATGACCACCTTCAACAGCGCCGATGGGATGACGCCTGCAACGAGTTGATCGCGCTAAAACAGCCGGTCGACACCTTCTTCGATTCTGTGATGGTCATGGCCGATGACGACCGGCTCAAGCGCAACAGGCTGGCGCTGCTCGACGAGCTGCGGCGGTTGTTTGTCGGCGTCGCTGATATCTCGAAGATTGGGACGTAACAGGCTTCACCACCGCGATTTCATCGACCATTCCGGGTTTCACCACCGCCGTCCGATGGGCCAAGGCGCCATCGCTGTTCGTGTCGGGCGCTGAACAGCGCGCCCGAATCTGCTCGGGAGCCACGGTCGCGTTGCATACCGGCCTCCGATCAGGGGCGTTGATACCGACGTCACAGCCAGTTGTACCGGGTAAAGGCAACCCTCGCGGAGGTGAATTGAACTCCGGCGGTTACTCTCATCG
>SKMT01000627.1 GCA_007120915.1 Myxococcales bacterium
AACAGAGCGAAAGTTTCGGCGGGCGTTTCGCCAGGAAGCACTGGCTGTCGCCGAGCTGTACCACCCCTTTATCGTCGACGTCTTCGACTACGGGTCGATCGATGAGGTGGCGGTAGAGTCGTCGGCGGGCCACTTCGAGCTGTCGAGTCCATACCTGGTGATGAGCCATGCTCCGATGGGATCGCAGGACCAGCACCTGAACGGTCCCGTCGCCTGGCCGGTGGTCCGCCTGATCACCGTGGCACTTCTGGATGCTCTCGCCCACAGCCACGCCCGCGGGCTTCTGCACCGCGACATCAAACCGGGCAATGTGCTTCTGACCGAGCCCGATCGCCAGGTCGGTGTGGCGCTGACGGATTTCGGGCTCGCCTACGCCCTTCGTTCCTCCCAGGGGTTGTCCAACTGGCACCACGCCGCCGGCACCCCGGAATACATGTCGCCGGAACAACTCAACGGCGACTGGCGAAGCTACGGTCCCCACACCGATCTGTATGGGCTGGGCTGTCTGCTCTGGAAGTTGGTCACCGGTGATCCTCCCTACACCGGCGACA
This sequence comes from Myxococcales bacterium, assembly GCA_007120915.1. GTDB lineage: Bacteria > Myxococcota_A > Bradymonadia > Bradymonadales > Bradymonadaceae > SLJM01. The sequence continues at coordinate 552 of SKMT01000627.1, forward strand.
ACCTCGTGCAGCTTGCCCGGGCTCATATCGACGAACCGCTCCCCCAGTTTCCCTCGCACATCGATGTGCCCGAAAAGCTGGAACCGTGGCTGCACCGGCTGCTCCAACCCGAACCGTCACAGCGATTTTCTTGTGCTGCCGACGCCGCCCGTCACTTCGCCCGGTTCGCCGGTGATCTCACAGACCAACAGGTACCTGAGCGCTGGAGCGATGTACTCGAAGATTCGGCGACGGAATCCGACACCTGCCTGCTGTCGACAACCTCTTACTGCCTGCACCGCCTCTTTGAGCAACCGGCAGAACACCACTACAGTGGTCCAAAATCGCTTCCCACGCACTGGCACCGCAACGAGGCTCCCGAGTTTCCGGTGCGCCTCATCGACACCGGCTCCGGGCTCTACCGGCTGCGCCGCACCCCCCTGATCGGACGCGAACCACAACGGGACCGGCTGTGGAACCGACTTCGCCAATCCGTCGATCACAGCCAGATTGACGCCACCTTCATCACCGGGCCCGCCGGCATCGGAAAGGACCGTCTGGCCCGCTGGCTGTGCGAACGGGGCGCGGAGCTGGGGGCCGTCGATGTATTTCACGCCCGTCACGAACCCGACGGTGGCGCCGGGGGAGGATTGCTCCCGATGATCGAGCGTGAATTCGCGCTTGATGGGCTCACCCACAACGAAGTCGAAGAGTTCTTCCGAACCCTACTCACCGATCTGGGCGCCGATGACCCCTACGAATGGGAGGTGCTCACCGAAATTTTGCGCCCCGGCGATGACGAACAACGAGTGGTGCTGTCCACCGGAAGGCAGCGCTACATGGCCATGGTTCGCCTCTTTGAATACCTGGCGTCACAACGCCCCCTGGTGCTGTGGCTCGAAGACGCTCATCTGAACCTGGAGACGCTGCGATTCATCCGCCAACTGCTGGACCGTCCCGGCGCCTCGGCACCGATTCACGTCGTCGCCACCCTGCGCAACGATCAGCTCGCCGAGCGGGGGCTGCACCGCGAGACCGTCGACGCCACGCTGACCCTCCCCGGCGCCGAACGGCTGGAACTGGAGCCGATGAGCGACCGGAACCTTCGGCGCATCATCGAAGAAGTGTTGTTCATCGATCCGGCAACGGCCTACGAGGCGGTGCATCGGGCCGGAGGAAATCCGCTGTATGCTCTGGAAATGGTCGGCTCCTGGATCGATGATGGCCGACTGGAACCGGCCAGCTCCGGCTACCGACTTCGCGACGGCGCACAGCCAACACCCTCCGGCGAATGGATCGACGTGTGGACCGACGCCGCCGAACGGCTCACCGACGCCCCCCACGCTCGTCAGGCGCTGCAGTTGGCTGCCATTCTGGGCAACCGATTCCACCCCGATGTCTGGCAGCAGGCCGCAGATGCCGCCGGGGTGAACATCCCCGACGAGCTGATCGACACGCTGCTGCGGCGCAAACACCTGCACGAACAACAGGATCGGCTCGTCTTCTCCCAGGCACTGCTTCGAGAGGCCCTGCTTCAGAGCGCTCGCAACGACGACGTCTGGCAGAAGTACTGTCACATCTGTGCACAGGCACTCAACGAACAGCCTTCACTGTCCAGATCCGACGAAGAGCGCATGGCCTTCCTGTTTGCCCACGCCGGCCGTCCCCTGGAGGCTGCCCGCCATCTCGCTGACCTCGCCGAATATCACCGTCAGCAGAGCAATTACGGCAAGGAAGTCCACCTGACCCGCCGGGCACTCGATGTACTCGGGGAGCCGACCACCGATGAGAGCCGACAACTGACGCTACGGCTGCTGGCGGTACTCAAACACGGATGGGCCGGGCTCTACAAAGATGAGCAAGCCCTGGCAGCGGCACGACGGGGACTTGCCACCGCCGAGCAACTCGACGATGACAACTGGCGTGCAGAGATGTATCGCCTCCAGATCGGTCCCCTCAATATGCTCTGTCAGTTTGATGAAGCATGGGACGTCGCATTGAAGGCTCGCAAACTTCTGAAAACGAGCAATGAAAGCGACGAATTTAAACGCAAGCGCGTATCCCTGGAACGTCTGCTCGCTCACGTTGCCAGAAATCGCGGGGATCTCGACAGAGCCATCCACCACGTCGAACGAGCCAGACAACTCGCAGAATCACTCGACGATCCCCGACACCTTCTGGAAACTCAAAATGTCGAACTAAAAACTCGGATCGCACGCGGTGACGATGTCGACATCGAGAAGTTTGAACAACTGTACCACCAGTGTCGTCGACGACACCTGGTCGCCGGTATGGTGCAGATGGCAAATGACCTGGCCGAGCTCGCGCGGTTGGATGGTGACTTCGAGACCGCTCGCCATTGGTACGAACGCTCTATTGAGGCTGCCCGATATGTCGCCCCTTACAGCGCCGTGCCGGCCCGGCTGAACCTGGCACTCATCGATGTCGAGCGGGGTAACTATGCCACTGCCGCAACCCGCGCCCGGCGTGTCATCGATGACCTGCGACGCAAACCCCGCCCCAAAATGGCGATGTACGGCCGCGCCGCCACCCTCCCCTGGCTCGCACACCGCGGCGACCTCCAGGCCCTGAGCACCGAACTGAACCGGATACGCAAAACGATCGAAGACCTTCAACTGCCCCCGGACCACGACCTGTGGTTGTGTCTGCATCACACTCTTCAGAACCTCAACGATCCATCTCCAAAAAACCAGAAGGCCCTCCAACAGACGCTGGAGGACCTTCTGGAACAAATGAAACCGTCGAACCACACTACAGACAGTGCGACATGATATCGACGGTCAGCGGACTGCGATCCTCGTCGTAGGTCAGCACCGTTTCGAGACGCCGCTGCGAAATCGACTCGTCGTGCAGCACTTCGAAATCATCGTGAAACGGGTCATCATCCAACTCTCGGAGCATGTCGTCGACCGCTTGAGCGTCTCCTTCCAACTGGATCCAATCCCTACCGTTTTGGATGACAATCGTCCCGCCGATATTGATGTCGTCCCATTGCTTGATACGCCCAATGCGCCACTCATCGATATCGGCACTCGTTTTGTTGCCATGCTCTCCTCTCGCCCAGACCCTCTTCAGATTAGACATCATCTACCTCCATCGGTCGGCAAGTACCAAACGGAACACCGATAACGGCTCCGCACAACCTCGCCGCCGTCTCCTAAAAACCAACCAAATGCAGCTACACCGCAAAACACGGCGCAGCTACTGCGAATTATCGTCGCCCCCTTCTCGACGCAATCGCCTCGGCGGCTGCACGACAGCATCGGAATCGATGCCACCTGTGCAACGAAGGAAGTGACTCCTCGCTAAACCGCCGTCGTGCCCGCGAATTGTGAGAAGGTTGAGCTGTTACAAAGGTTAGCAGGAGCGAATTTGCGGCGCAAATGCGAATTCGCTCATACCTGCGCCCTGGCAGGACGCGCTTCCACGACCGCCGTGCTGATGCCACCGCCATCTATTGGTGGCGCCTGCGGCTACGGCCTTACGGTCGACGTGCTGATGCCACCGCCGTCTATTGGTGGCGCCTGCGGCTGAACTACGCCTTCGGCTACCTAAGATTTGTGGGGAGCTTCGGATGACCGATGGTGGCCCGCGACCCGAGACGCACGACCCCGTGCAACCGGGACGCACGACCCGAGACGTACGACCCGAGACGCACGACCCGAGACTCTGAGCTGCGCGTCTATGCGGCCTTCTTCTCCTCGAAGGTCAGCGCCTCACCATCGCCGTTGACACCGACGACGATCGTGGAGTTCGGCGAGAACTTCCCGGCCAGAAGTCCCTCAGCGAGGGTGTCCTGGATCTCGCGCTGGATCACTCGCTTCAGCGGCCGGGCCCCGAAGGCGGGATCGAAGCCGCGATCCGCCAAAAATGTCTTCGCGGCGTCATCCAGCTCGATGTCGAATCCCCGTTCCTGGAGCAGTTCGCGCAGATCCCTCAACTGAATCTCAACGATATCGTCCATCTGCTCTCGGGTCAGCGCGTCAAATCGGATCAGGTCGTCCAGGCGGTTGAGAAACTCCGGTTTGAACGTCGCCTGCAACTCTTGCTGAACCAGCCGGTCCGCTTTGTCGGGGTCCGACTGGCCGTGCTCCTGGATGTACTCGCTGCCGACGTTGGAGGTCATGATGATCACCGTGTTGGTGAAATCGACGGTCCGGCCCTTGCCGTCGGTCAACCGTCCCTCGTCCAGGATCTGAAGCAGGATGTTGAAGACATCGCCGTGCGCCTTCTCGATCTCGTCGAACAACACCACCGTGTAGGGCTTGCGGCGCACATGCTCGGTCAGATAGCCCCCTTCGTCGTAGCCCACATACCCGGGAGGCGCACCGATGAGCCGGGCGACGGCGTGGCGCTCCATGAACTCGGACATGTCCAGCCGCACCATGTTCTGCTCGTCGTCGAACAGAAATTCGGCGAGCGCTCGCGCCAACTCCGTCTTACCGACCCCTGTGGGCCCCAGGAAGATGAACGAACCGATGGGCCGATTCGGATCCTGCAACCCACTTCGGGCCCGGCGCACCGCATTGGACACCGCCGCGACCGCCTGGTGCTGGCCGATCACCCGCCGGTGGAGCCGGTCTTCCATGTTCAACAGCTTCTTCTGCTCGCTTTCGAGCATCTTGGACACCGGGATGCCGGTCCACCGCGAAATGATATCGGCGATATCCTCGTCGTTGACTTCTTCGCGAAGGAAGCTGCCCTCATCCTGGATGTCATCGAGCTCCTCTTCGGCCTGCTCCAGCTCTTTTTCGGCCTCCGGCAAGATGCCGAACCGGATCTCGGCGGCTTCGTCCAGATTGCCACTCCGCTCCGCCTTCTCGTACTGGTGGCGCAGATCCTCGATGCGCTGCTTGAGCCGGCGCGCCTTCTGGATGACCTCCTTTTCGCGCTGCCAGGTCGCCTTCATTCCACTGCCCTGCTCACGCAACTGGGCGATTTGCGACTCCACGTCGTCGAGCCGCTGTTTGCTCACATCGTCTTCCTCCTTCTTGAGCGCCTGACGCTCGATCTCCAGCGATGTGATCTCGCGCTCGATCTGGTCGATCTCCTGGGGCAGACTCTCCAGCTCCATCTTCACCCCGGCGGCGGCTTCGTCGATCAGGTCGATGGCCTTGTCCGGCAGAAACCGCTCCGCGACGTATCGATCACTGAGCTTCGCCGCCGCCACCAGCGCGGAGTCGGCGATGCGAATGCCGTGGTGCACCTCGTAGCGCTCTTTGAGCCCCCGCAGAATCGTGACCGTATCTTCGACAGTGGGCTCGAAGATCTGAATCGGCTGGAACCGCCGCTCCAACGCCCGGTCCGCCTCCACGTGCTTGCGGTATTCGGCGGTGGTCGTCGCACCGATGCAGCGAAGCTCCCCGCGCGCAAGCGCCGGCTTCAGCATGTTCGACGCGTCCATCGCCCCTTCGCTGGCACCTGCGCCCACAAGCGTGTGCAGCTCGTCGATGAACAGCACGATCTCGCCTTTGGCGTCCTTGATCTCCTTGAGCACCGCCTTGAGCCGATCCTCGAACTCCCCGCGGAACTTCGATCCCGCGATCAGAGACCCCAGATCGAGGCTCATCACCCGCTTTTCGAGAAGACTCTCCGGGACGTCACCGCTGGCGATGCGCTGGGCAATGCCCTCCACAATCGCCGTCTTGCCCACCCCGGGCTCGCCGATGAGCACCGGGTTGTTCTTGGTGCGGCGACTGAGCACTTTGAGCGCCCGTCGGATCTCTTCGTCACGCCCGATCACCGGGTCGAGCTTGCCCTGACGGGCCAGCTCCGTGAGATCCTGGGTGTACTTTTCCATCGCCTGGTATTTGTTTTCCGGGTTCACGTCGGTGACTCGCTGGCTTCCTCGCACATCATCCATCGCCTGTTCGACTCCCTCTCGATTCACACCCTGGTCGCGCAACACCTTGCCGGCCTCGCCGTCATCCGAGGTCAACGCCAGCAACAGATGCTCCGTCGATACGTACTCGTCGCTCAGCTTATCGGCTTCCTTCTGGGCCTTGCGAAGCACCTCGGCGAGCCCACTGGACACCGACGCCTCCACTCCTTCGACCTTCGGCTGTCGTTCCAACGCCTGGCCCACTGCTGACTTCAGCCTCGACGACGGCACACCCAGCTTGTCGACGATCGGCACCACGATGCCCTCGTCTTGCTCCAGAAGTGCCCACAGCAGGTGGATGGTACGCACCTCGGGATGGCCTCCCTCAACGGCCTGATCCTGAGCCTCCGACAACGCCTCGCGCGACTTGATGGTAAATTTTTCGATCTGCATCACAACACTCCACAACAAATCGATCACACCACCGCAGTGGCGGTGCAATCACTGATGAACTCTTAGCTTGCATAAAGGATGTTTGGTCTCGGGCCGCCACCGGCGACCCTGCCTGTTGACGAAGGTGAAATTATTCACTGCCACTTCACCGTCAAGAGCGTTGGCGTGAAATTTGCTATACGCCAGACCACTGGCGACGATCGGGTGGTTGCCATACGATGGGTACGTCACGCACAGAAGCTCCTACCCAAAGGTGGACCCCCATGGCCGACAAAGCGACCATCTGGCACTACCCGCGCTGTTCGAAATCCCGCAAAACCCTGGCACTTCTGCGCGACGCCGAAGTCGACGTGCAGGTGCGTCACTATCTCGACGATCCGCCCTCGGTCGACGAACTGACCGAGGCCGTCGATCAGCTTGGCATCCCCGCAGACAAACTGGTGCGCACCAAAGAGGACCGATACGCCGAGTTGGACGTCGACGAAGAAGCGATGAACACCCACGACTGGCTGCAATTGCTGGCGGACAACCCGAAGCTGATCCAGCGCCCCATCGTCTTCACCTCACGAGGCGCCGCGGTGGGCCGGCCCCCGGAGGCGGTTCACGAAATTCTGGCGTAACCACCCAACACCTACCACCTACCACCCAACACCTAACACCTACCATTCCGGGTTTCACCACCGCCGGTCGATGGGCCAAGGCGCCATCGCTGTTCATGTCGGGCGCTGAACTACGCGCCCGAGAATGCTCAGGAGCCACGGTCGCGTTACACGGCGTCTTTCATTGCCAGGCGCTGATATCAACGTCACAGTTTACCGCACCGGGTAAAGGCTCCCTGCGCGGAGGTGATTTGAGGGTAGAGGCTCCCTGCGCGGAGGTGATTTGAGGGTAGAGGCTCCCTGCGCGGAGGTGATTTGAGGGTAGCGAACGAACCTCCCTCGGTCACCCCAACCACCCAACACCGACCACCTACCACCTACCACCAACCAATAACCAATAACCAATAACGGACTACCGCCCCACCTCGCGCGACGAGCGATCCCACTCGAGCAAGTACTGCACCAACTCCAGGGCGTACTCCCCGGCCGCAAGCGTCACCTCCAGCCCCACCACCGCTCCCGGGGCAAATCCCTGGCGGCGCACCTCCCCGGTGCTCCCTTCTACGGTACCTGCCAGCCCGCTGTAAGAAGTAAACGACACGCCCCCGTACAGCCGGGCGGCAAGCCCACCGTAACGATAGTAGACCAGCCCCAGCGTCGCCGACGTCGAGTTCAACGGCGCCACCCCGGCGGTGCCTGAGACCCACAACTCCAGGCTGTTGCGCTGTTCCATCAGCCCCGGATAGCGCTGTCCCGACGGTTCGTCATCGAAGTCGATGAAGCTAAACAGCGGCACGTCCAACTGCACGCTTCGAAGCTCGAAGACCTCGTCGATTCGAAACGATCCCTCCCCATCGACGTCTACTTCCAACTGATGGCGCTGGCCCTCAAAGGGCATGCCTATGCGGGCGTAGCGAAAATCGGCGACCACCCCCATGTCCACCCCGCTGACGGAACCGTCCACCGACGCGCTGTGATCAGCGGCCTCAACGGTGGTCCCAATCTGGTGATGATGCACGCCGACGATACAGCCCGAACACAACCATATCATTCCCACCAGCGCCGACAGGTTCCGGATCCGGACTCGATACATCGTGGGGCTCGGCATGAAGGCTCCATCGCGGCGTGCCCCGCCAGTATGCAGCGGTTGGTGGTGGGCCGCAAACTTTTTTCCTGCTCTCCCGCCCTATCCCTTGCCCCCCGCGATGCACTTCCCCACAATGGGGCCACTGGCCGCTGTTTTTGCCTACTCGGAACGCACCTATGACTACACGACACCTCCTCCGTGCCCTCCGCGCTGTTGTCACCCTGGCGACGGTCGCCGCGCTTGTCGCCTGTTCCGGTGACCCGGAGCCCACCGTCATCGATCCCAATCAGGATGACCCCGATGCCGGGCTCGACGTCGACGACAATGACGTCGACGACGATGTCGACGATGACGGCACCTATTGTTTGCCCTGCGACGGCGACGACGAGTGCGACGACGGCCAGTGTCTGGCACTTCTGGAGGGCGAACAGATCTGCGGGCAAGACTGCACCCCCGGCGACGACGAAGACTGCCCCGATGACGCCTACTGTGCGACCGTCGATGAAGATGCCAACCTGGGCCAGTGTATCCCCGAGGCGGGCACCTGCGACGACCTCTGCGAGGATGTGACCTGTCCGGGCGACGAATTCTGCGAGCCCACCACCGGCACCTGCGAGCCTCACCCCCGTATCTGTGATACCGGCTGCACCATGGACATCGAGTGCGGCGACCCCGCCGAGCATCGCTGCATCCCCACCGGCGCCCCCGACGGCGAAACGATGTGCACCACCCTGTGCGACCCCGATGCCACCGGCGAAGACGAGGACCTGGCCTGCCCCGCCGATTACGTCTGCGCAGCGCTGGATAACGCCGAGGGGCAGGGTGTGTGTTACCCGCTGGCTCTGACCTGCACCGACCGCTGCCACGACGTCGAATGCCCCGCCGGGCACAACTGTGACCCCGTCACCGGAGACTGTGTGGAGGCGGAGTACGGCGCCTGTGAGGCGGACTGCGAAATCGACGCTGAATGCGAAGGCCCCGATGACATGTGCCTGAATGTGGGCATCGGCGACGCCCCCCACTGCTGGCAGGCCTGCGTGGACGAAGAGGACTGCGGCGAAGGCTACGACTGTGCCTCGCTGCTGGGCCTGACAAGCGGGCTGTGCCTGCCCGAAAACCAGCAGTGCGACGCCTGCTACGGCGTCGACTGCTTCCCCGACGGCATCTGCGATCCCACCAGCGGCGAGTGCATCCCCCACCCCGAAGACTGCACCGTCGAAGGCTGTGACGACGACGAGATCTGCGAACCCACCTCCCGGCGCTGCGTGGGGCTGGACCAGTCCTGCTCCGGGGACAGTTGGGCCGTAGACTGCGACAACGTGGTCACCCGCTGTACCTCTCAGACCCCCGGCACCGACGGGGTGTGTGCGACAATCTGCGACGATGATAATGACTGCACCGGCGACCGAAGCTGTGAGTCCACCCAGTACGGCGACCTCTGTCTGACCCCCGACTTCGGCGGTCCCTCCGCCTGCGGGGTGACCGCCCCGGCCGACGAGGACATCGGCCAGCCCTGCGAAGAGGGCGAAGGTGACTGCTCCGGGGGCACCTTCTGCGTAGAATCCGGTGGAGTGCCCGGCTTCTGCACCGACCACTGCGACGACGCCACCGACTGCCCCGACGGGTCGATCTGCGGGATGGGCCCCGATGGCGACACCGTCTGCCTGCCTGCCCAGTGCCGCTGCGCCGGCGACCCCCAGCTCGCCGATGATCTGGACGACGGACTCGCCACCGCCCTCGATGAGCTGGGGCTGACCCTCTGCGATCTGTACATCGCCCCGGAGAGCACCACGAGCCTCATCGACAGCGACGAGCTAAAGCTGGCAAGCGAATATCTGCAGGGGCATCTGGCCTCTCCCACCGGCACGATGGGGCTGGTGCAAGGCTACGTCGACGAGCTCGATTCGCTCTCCTTCGAGCCCGCCGAACACCTGACCGCCTCCCTGGCGCTTCTGGGCTACTCCTGGGACAGCCCCTCGCTGCTGGCGGGCTCCAGCACCGATCTGGGCGACGCCATCGCCGACCTGGACGAAACCGCCGGCGGTGACCTGGACGCCGGCGACATCACCGACGACCTCGATGATATCCCCGAGGACGTCGCCGATCTGGCCTCGGAGCTGGTCGTGGCCATCGACGACGCCTACTCCGCGCGCGACGACGCACTCGAGGACATCGACGACACCACACTCGACGAGCTGTTCGACAAAACCCACCGGCTCTTTCTGGGCTCCGACACCGATCAGGATGCCCTCGATCTGGACGATTCCGACATCGCCGACGGGCTGGCTGACTTCCCGCTCGACGAACTCGCCCAGATCGCCAGTGATCTGGCACATACCATCGACATGGCCGTCTCAGACGCCGATCTCGACCCCGACGACTTCGCCGAAGACGACTTCGGGGTCGTCGTCGACACCGCCGCCGGCGCCATCATCATCGGTGATGCCGGCGACAACACTTACGACCCCGACGACGACAGCGACCTGGATGGGCCATCCGCCCTGGTGCTGGAAGTGGGCGGGGACAACGAATACCGCATCCCCGTGGGGGCAAATCAATCGGTGGACAACGGCGTGTCGATCCTGGTCGATCTCGATGGCAACGACACCTACAGCTACCCCGAGGTCGGCGACAGCGAAGACGGCGACGACTTTTTGACCTCCGATGACGCCGGACGAATTGATCCGGCAGACGCCGGCGACGACGGGCCCTTCTCGCTGTCCGAGACCGCCCGCCAGGGTGCGGGGCGGCTCGGCATTGGCATGGTCTTCGACTACGGCGAGGGCGACGACACCTACGAAACCCTTCGCATCGGACAGGGCGCCGGCATACTCGGCGTCGGTGCGATCTTCGACCGCGGCGACGGGGACGCCTCCTTCGAGGCCGAAGCCTTCGCCCAGGGCGCCGGGTTCCACGGTGTGGGCCTGATCCACAGCGCCGGCGGCGACAACAGCTACCGCATCTGGCACGCCGGCCAGGGCTTCGGCACCGCCGGCGGCGTCGGGCTTGTGTACGAAGAAGAGGGCAACGACGAATTCGAGGCCGTCACCGGCACCGACAGCGACGTGTTGTACCACTCGCCGGCCGACGGCGGGATGGCCAACCAGAACTTCGCCCAGGGCGCCGCCACCGGAGGCGACGAGATCGCCGCCGGGCTCGGGATCATCCGCAACCTCGCCGGCGACAACAGCTACGACGCCGCCTCCTACGCCCAGGGCTTCGGCGAACAGGCCGGACTCGGCATGATCGCCGACGCCGACGGCGACGACACCTACGACGGCCGAAGCCGCGTGCAGGCCGTCGACATCGACGCCGGCGCCGGCGTGCTGTTGGACACCGGTGGAGACGACGAGGTCAACCAGTCCACCCCGCCTCAGGCCATCGGCCAGGGAAGCGGCGCCGATCTTGGCTGGGGCGCCATGCTGTTCGAAGGCGGCGAAAACGAAGTGCGCTCCGGAACCCCCGGCGGCGGCGACGCCCGCGACGGCGGGTTCGGCTTCTCGCTGTTCGACGGCGGACCCAACGACCACAACAACGTCGGCGGCGGGCTCGGCCGCGCCACCTTCGACGCCGACGACGACTCCCCGCAGGCCGACGGCTACACCGTGGGGATGTTCCTCCAGACCGGCGGCGAAGACGACACCTACTCACACCCCGACGACGACCTGGACGCCGAAGACAACAACATCTGGCGTCAGGACGACGAGGACGTCGATCACGCCTTCGGCATCGGTGTGGATCAGTGATTGCATAGCATGGGGTACACGGAAGGCCCCTCCCCGGCGAATCCGGGGAGGGAAGCCGTGCAGCAACCAGAAGATTCTGGTGTGCGCAGGGCCCCTCCGCCTTCGCTGACGCTTCGGCACCTCCCCGGCGAATCCGGGGAGGGAAGCCGTGCAGCTCTGCACCGAGTCTGGTTTATGACGTGGACCCGAAACGGTGGAGGCCGGCACGGCTTTCCTCCCCACGAGGTACGAGTGGGGAGGTGCCGAACGAATGTGAGGCGGAGGGGCACCTCGCAAACCATAAGACCACACCGAAGGCACACCCCATGCACAAAAAATGCACACTGATCGCCATTTTTACCCTCATACTCCTCCTCCCCACCACCGCCTTCGCCGCCGACCCGCCGGAGCCGGAACTGATCGAACAGCCTGCTCAAACCACCCCGCAGCCCGAACAAACCAGCGACACTGCCAGGTTCCAAACCTCCGAACTCGCCCTGCAGTCCGTCACCGGCTTCACGGGAATGGTCGTCGGCGGCACTGTCGGATTCGTAGGGGCCTTTGGAATGTTCCGGCTCGCCGAACAGATCGGTCACCGTCCCACAATATCCCCCTATTCCAACGACCTGATCGAGGCATTGCTCGGCCATATGGCCGTAGGAATGATCGGCGGGCTCGGCCTCACAGTCGGCACCGGCCTGGGCGTCACCCTCACGGGCCACGCACTCGGCGGCACCGGTACCATGAAAGGGTCGATGTACGGTGCGGTCGCAGGCATGCTAACCGGCCCGCTGGCTCCCATTGGTATTCCAATCGGAGCCGTCGCCGGCTATCACTTGTCCGCCGACGATGACGACGAATCAGAGCAGACGGACCGGGTCTCTATGCGTCCCCACGTCGATGTCTCCACCGAGACCAGCTTTGACGAACCCCACCGGATGACACTGGGTGTTCGCGGACAGTTTTGAGCTGATGTGTACTCACGGGGTACGCGGAAGGCCCCTCCCCGGCGAATCCGGGGAGGGAAGCCGTGCAGGTAATGGATCGCTTCTGGTAGGCGAGGGGCCCCTCCGCCTCATCTCGCTGCGCTCGTTCGGCACCTCCCCGGCGAATCCGGGGAGGGAAGCCGTGCAGCTTTGCACCGAGTCTGGTTTATGACGTGAACCCGAAACGGTGGAGACCGGCACGGCTTCCCTCCCCACGAGGCACGAGTGGGGAGGTGGCGCGAAGCGGCGGAGGGGCAGATCGCAAACCAGATGCGTGCTACAAAGAGACCCACCATGAAACCAACGATTCTCGCCACCATCGTTTGCCTCTTCGGCGTCATCCCCGCCTGCGAGCAGCCGGACGACGACCCCGACGATCCCGGGCAGCCCGATCCACCGACGGTGCCACAGACCGACACGTATGCCCTGGAGGGCGCCACCCTCATCGACGGCACCGGCGACGACCCCGTCGACGACGCGGTCATCATCATCGACGATGGGCAATTCACCGCCGCCGGCCCCGGCGACGACATCGACGCCCCGGACGACATCGAAACCGTTGATCTCACGGGATTCACCGTCATCCCCGGGCTGATCGACAGCCACGCCCACCTGGGCCCGCTTGTGGTGGGCCACGACGAAGACCGCGGCGGTGAAGACGATGTCCCGCCCAACACGCCGACGGAGGACCTCGTCGATATTGTTCCTCAGTTCGTCGACCACGGTGTGACCACCGTCAAAAGTGTAGGCGACGTCTTTCCCTGGATCGTCGAGGCTCGCGACGCCGTCGACGCCGAAGGGGTGGACACCCCACAAATTTTGACCTCCGGGCCGCTCTTTACCGCCCCGGGCGGGCATCCAGCGGCGACGATCTATGCGCACAACCCCTGGCTTGCCGAGGGAGCGAACGCCGAAGTCGGCAGCGCCGACGAGGCGCGCGATGCCGTCGAAGAGGTCGCCGACGGCGGCGTGGACTTCATCAAAATCGTCTACGATGACGGCGACGGACGATTCGAACGACTCGACGACGAGGTGATGGAGACCATCATCGACGAAGCCAGCGACCACGACCTGAAAGTCACCGCTCACGTCGGCGACGACGACGAGACCCGGCGGGTCATCAAAGCCGGCGTCGACGGCATCGAGCATGCTCGCCCACTCTCCGACGAGACCATCGAACGGATGGTCGACGAAGAGGTCTTCTTCGTTCCCACCCTGGCGGTGTACGACTCGCTTCAGGGCGGTGTGGCCCCGGCGATCAGCGACAGCGTCGACCGGGCCGCCGACGCGGGCGTGAACATCGTCGCCGGCTCCGATGTGGGCAACCCGTCGCTGGTCCCCGGCGCCAGCCTCCACCGCGAGCTTCGGCTGCTCGTCGACGCCGGGCTCACCCCCCACGACGCCCTCGTCGCCGCCACCTCCACGGCGGCCCGCTTTCTGGGCAAGCCCGGTGAAGTCGGTGAAATCACCGCCGGCGCCCGCGCTACTCTTCTCGTCGTCGAAGACGACCCACTCCACGACATCGATGCCGCCGCCGAGCCGGTGTGGGTCATCCATCACGGCGACGTCGTACAACACTGACTCTGTTCGGGGCACGGACTCTGATATGGAGCGCTGGCATCCCTGCCGGCAATGCGCCTCCGGCGCCAGCCTCTTGACGCCGTGCACCACCTGGCCAACACTCAGCGCACGCGCCGCAT
>SKMT01000060.1 GCA_007120915.1 Myxococcales bacterium
AAGCCACCACCACCGCGTCAACCCAACACCTACCACCTACCACCCACCACCCACCACCTACCACCCAACACCCACTAGCCTACTGCACCGGGTCGTAGGCGTTGAGATACTCCGCGTCGTTGCGTTCCACATCGCCGGGGGCGTCCCCTCCGGAGACGATAATCCGACCGTTGTCAGCAACGGCGACAGCGGGCTCACCGCGAAGGTGAACCATATTGGCCATCTCCGGCTCTGTCTCCAGCATCGGTAGTCTGATCCGCTGGGCCGAACCGACGAGGTCCATATCGGCGTCATAGCCGCCGAGCACCACCAGGTCATCGCTCTGGGGAAGCATCACCGCATGCGGTGCCCCACGAGCAGTAGTGAGATCGCCTCCGAACGCCGATTCGAACCCGCCTCCACCGAGGGGGTTCCCGATCTCGAAGCGTGAACTCACCCCTGAGTCGGTAAACCCACCGACCACAATCACCAGGTCATTGCCCGTCTCGCCAAGCGACTTCGCCGCCGCCGAATGTCGCGGCTGATCCATCGCCGGCGCCGAGTCCGTCGCTTCGCCCATCACAATTTCGGTGGACGCCTCCACCGTGTCGGACGACGACTTTCCACCGAGCAACCAGACGGTGTCATCATCTTCCAGCAGCACTGCACTGTGGGCTGCACGCGGCGACTGCATCGAGATGCCACCTGAGATACTCCCGCTGTCCGGGTCGATGATCTCGATGGTGTCGATAATATCATCGTCACTGCCGCCGAGACCGCCGGCGACGACCACCGTGCCATCGGACTCTCGATAGGTAGCGGTGTGAAAGCCGCGTGCCTGCTGCAGACTGCCGAGCTGTTCGACCCGTTCGCCGGGGCTGGCACCCAGATCGATCAACTCCACGGAGTCCACCGCCGTTGTCTGGCCACCGCTGTCCTGGAATCCACCGACCACCACGAACCGGTCCCCGCCCACGTGCGTGACGGTATGAAACACCCGCTCGTCGGCCAGCCGATCTTCTCCGGTCGCCCCGGCATCCTGGGCGTCGTCATAGGCTCCCAACTCGGTGAAATACCCGGTTTCGGTGTCGAACACCTGGATGTCGCCAAACACCCGGTTCAGCGACGGGACCGCACCCGGTTGATAGTCCACTCCCAGCCGGGCGCCGCCGACGGCGACGACCTCTCCGGAATCTCCGACAGCGGCGGTATGGCCCATCCGTCCCGACCAGCCGTCGGCCTCGTCGTAGTATTCGCGAATGTCGAACGTCGTCGGTGCAAATTCGAACTCATTTGTATCGGGGTTACGCTGCCGCGAGGCGACCGGAGCAAACTGATCGACCGGCGCCAACATGGCGCGAAACCCGTGGTACCGACCGTTGCCGAAGACCCGGAATGAGGGGGTGGCCCCGGTGGCGATGGGCTCCCCGGTATTGTCGCGCACCTCGAAGTCGAGCCGCCGGGTGCCGCCGCCGGGCACCTCCGGCATCCTGGCACGGCGCTGATCAACGGAAATCGTCTGCTCGTCGATCAACTCCCCCTGGTTCGGGTCCGTAACCTGAATCGCCAACTCGTCGGCACCGTCGTACTGGGGCATCCCCTCCGTAAACTGTCCGCTCCCGTTGGCAATCCAGCCGAACAGATCGACGCTCACCGAAGTGTCGCGCTCTGAACCACAGCCAACGGTCGCACCCAGCGCCACCACAAGGGCGGCTGTCACTACTTTCTGACTCATCGAACTCACCACTCTACCTCCACATCCATCCCGGGGGCCGGATCACCACTTCGCATCAGCAGCAGAACGGTCGTCGCCACCGCACCGGTCGCAACGACACCGAGCCCACCCCAGCCCAAATACCGCATCGTGTTGTCTCGTTGTTCCGGGGGCTCATCGAGCATCGTATCCTCCGCATCCTGCTGAGGGGTCGCATCGGGCACCGGCAACTCCTCGGAGGGCTGCTCGTCGTCGGCCATTGCTACTTGCTCTTCGTCTTGCTGCTGAGCCACCGGCTCGTCGTCAACGGTCTCATCTGGCTGCTCGTCGTCGAGCTCATCTTCCATCGCCGCCAGCTCCTCGTCCGTTACCGGTTGCTCGTCGACATCGGCCTCCTCGGCCATATCCACCTCCGCGACCACCTGATCGTCGGGAATGTGCACCAGTGCGGTAGCTACCGTATCGGCCACCCGGTCCGCCTGGGATCGAATGCCTGACAGTTGTCGGTCGAACGACACGTTGTCTCCCTGCATCACCGTGCCGTCGTCGACACGGTACACAAACGGTGCCGCCGCGTAGTCGTAGTCTTCGGGAACCACCAACACCCAGGCAATGTACGCAGCTCCTGTTTGATGGGCCAACTCCTGCAGATAGGGCTCCAGATCGGTGCCGAACTGCCCCGACTGCAACATCTCGCGCAAATCGACATAAAAGCTCGGCAGCTCCACCTCATCGGCTTCATCCGGGTCGCGAAGCTCGGCCTCAATCGTCTGTTCCTCTCCGCGTGCGCGCACCTGCACGGTGTCCGACCACAGCAGATCGTCGTGGCGCACCACCACATACCGCTCACCGAACCCGACGTCGTCGACCGTCACCGGCGTCTGTCCCACGTGTTCGGTGTCGATATACACCTGTGCGCCCTCATGATCGGCCTCGATGGTCAGATGCCCGTCACCGGCCGCTTCCACCCGTCCCGCTTCGTCGTCGTACAACTCGATCAACGCTTCGGGAACCAGATCCGGGTCCAGGTCTGCATCCGGCACCAGATGCGCGTAGTGCTCGATGGCGTCGCGAGCGTCCAGGTCAAAACCGGTCTCGTGCAGCGCCACCGCCATGTGCAGCTTCGCATCGGACAACACGTCCATGTCGTCGAGCTCAGCGACATTCTCTTCCATAATCGACACCGCCATCTGAAGCGTCTCCGATGCCTCATCGTACTCCCCGGCGTGGACCAGTCCGATCCCGGAGGTATACTGAGCTTCGGCTTCGGTTAACGCCGCCGCTGCCGCTTCACCACCGGCCTCGCCCTGCAGCGCCTCGAACGTCGGCAGCAGCTCCAGCCCGCCCAGCGTCGCGAATCGCTCCCGAACCGCCTCGTTGATCCGGTCCGTAACAATATCACTGACATCGCCTTGAACACTGTCAGCGGGCAATACAAATAGCCGTGGCTCTTCTTCTGGCTCCTCAGCTTCGGCAGACTCTTCCGGCTCATCGCCATCGTCCTGATCTGCCGCCCAGGCTGTCGGAGCTGCCAGCAGCGCCAGCAAGAATAACACCACCACCACCGAAATCCGCCCTCCGGGGGATCGGTCGGTCCAACCGCTTCTCATGGTGACTCCATTGTGCTTCGTCGAGTCGACAGGTTTGCCGATGCCACAGGCACCGGAGGTTCATCGAAGCCGGGAGTATACAAGAAAACCAGCACGCCTGCACATCCGGCCCGTTTTCGTTACCGGTCGGTTCTGGTATCACGCCCGTTTCTAGACCGTCAACCGCGCGGGCGAACCAGACCCCGGGGAACATCCCGCATCCCCGACAACATCATAACCCACAGTCAAACCCCACGGCCCGACAGGTGATGCTCTCGACAATCTTGCGATTTTATCGACCCACGAACCCCGGGACATGCCCCGAGGCGAAGACTGTACGCTGTCGCTTCGCTCCAACGTATTGGCAGCCGGGACTATCGCCGCCGGACTGCCTACAAACCAACAACCAACAACCAACAACGAACAACCAATAACCGATAACCAATAACCGATAACCCCTGACCAACGACCAACCCATGCGCCTCGGAATTGCCACAAAGGTGTTCATCGCCCTCGCAGGGGTGACGCTGATCTTCTCGTTCGTGCTGATGTTCGGTGTCTACCGCACTCAGATGCTGCATGGGCAACTGCGGGCGCTGAACCACCGAGTCGTCCCGCTGTCGCTGCAGTTAAGCGACATCGAAAACGACCTGAAGAGCTTTCACATCGTCCTCAACGAAAGCGACCCCTCCGTGTTGCGCCGCACCCTCCAGTTGACCCGGCTGCTCGACACCATGCCCGACGACCTGGACGAGCGCTTCGACCGCGCCGCCGCCACCGCCGATCTGAGCGACCTGGACGATGTCCCGGCCTCCGAGATCGACGCGTTCGACGACATCCACACCAGCATCGGCCAACTGCAACAACCGGGCGCCGAGTTCGCCGAATCTACCCGCGAATTCTCTCAACTGGTGCTGCGCGATGACACCCTCAATGAGGTGGACGAACAACAACTCCACACCCTCCAGGAGAGTCTGCGCGAACAGGCCCGCCGGCTCGACACTGAGTTGGCCACCATTCGCTCCGAATTGCAGACCGCCACCGACGAGGCGTTGGTGCGAGCCGACGAGACGGAACGGACCAG
>SKMT01000380.1 GCA_007120915.1 Myxococcales bacterium
GGATGATATTGGGATGGTTAAGGCGAGCCACGGCGCGCACTTCCTCTCGGAAGGCGTTGACGAATCGATCCTGACGGGCACGCTCACCGGTCATCACCTTGATGGCCACCGGGTGGTTTTGCTGGCGGTGCACGGCATGCCAGACCATCCCCATTCCCCCCGTTCCCACGGGTTTGAGGAGTTCAAAGGGGCCAAATGTGAGATTTGCGTCCATCGGTGTGCTCTTTCTCACCGTCGCAGGGTAGCCCACAGGATGAACGAGCCGATGCCGCGGCGCAAGGGGATAGACGGCGATGAGTATTGGCGCCGCATTTTAGCCTCATGTCTCATCGAGCCACGCTTCGATGGTATGGACCCGCTCTCGTTCGTCTAAGGCCTCCCACTGCTCGACGGCGAGCGTCAGCACCTTCCGGGCTCTTTCCCGCTCCTCGGCGGCCAATGCCTCTTCGCCTGCCCACTGATAGGAAAGCGCCAGGTCTCGGTCTACCATATCGGTCTCGGCCAAACACCGGGCCACCTCCGCCAGGTGGTGGTCGAATCGTTCCCAGTCTCCGATTCCGGCGCAGCCGGCGAGCATCCCGGCGTGGGCACAGCCCGCAAATTGCAGGCTCTCATCTTCGGTGGCCACCGCCAGGCCCTCCTCCAAAAAGGGGATGGCCTCTCCGAATTGCCCCTGCTCCAGCGCAACGTCACCCAGCATCAGTTGCGTCAGCACCCGATCCTCGTCTAGCGCCAGGATGCCCCGACAGGCAACGCGAGCCTGGTCGAACTGGCGGTTTCGATATAACCGATACGCCAGCGCCTCCAGCGTCTCCAACTGCTCGTCGTCCATCCCAAAGATCTCGGCGAGTTTTTCGCCGGAGCGGACTCGTCGGGCAAATTGCGCCATAAACTGGCGGTCCTGCTCGTCGAGCTCGTTTTGCTCTTCGGTCTGTTGTGGTTGCTCCGAGTTCTCTTCGACGGTCTGCTGTTCCACTGTGATCTCCTCCGTTCAATCCCTCATCCATTCGCTCTTATTTTCCCCCGGCGCAGGGGCGGTCAGTCCCCTGCGCACGGTGTTGATTCAGACGCGCATGTTCTGAATCGCCGCCGTCTGCGTGTCGTGCATCACCTGCTGGAACTGGGTCATCATCTGGAACATCTGGTTCATCTCCTGGAGCTGCTGCTGGATCAGGATCATCATGTCGTTGCGGTCGTCCGAGTCCATGTCCTGCATCTCCGCCATGAACGCATCGGGGTCATTGCTCATCATGTTCGTCATCTCCTCGACGGAGCGCCCGTCCACCTCCGTGGCCCCCACCCCTTCGGAGGAGCCGGAATCCCCGGAGTCGGAGGTCTGCTCGCTTCCGCTGGTTCCTTCGCTGCTTTCGGTTCCCGACGATTGACTGCTGGCGTCGGCCTCGCCGGACTCAACGCTTCCCAACCTCTCGACAGTAAGTGTGAGATCCCCGATTTCCTCCTGGGATGCGCGCGCTTCCAGGCCATCCGCGTTGACAGCGACCGGCTCCCAGGCGGGTTTGCTCTCCTCCACCCCCGCCGGTACCTCCGCGGTGCCGTACTCGGCGTAGCTGGCCGAGATTTCCTGGCGGAAGTCGGAGACCACCTCCTGCAGATCATCGGCCATCACAGCATTGGCCGCTGACGCGGCGGTGTCCCGAACGAATCCGAAGAACCCGCTATTGTCTTCGGAACGAGAAAGCGACTCGACGTCGTCTTTGAAGTCGTCGAAGGCGTTCTCCAGGTTCATGATCTCGTCCTGCAACTCCAACTCGCGCTGCGGGTCGTCGCTGTTGGCGATCTGGCGCTCCAGATCGGCGATGCGTTCCATGTACGAATCTTCCACCGCCTCCACGTGGGATTCGACGTTGGGGTTGACGTCACTGTCGATGCCCTCCTGTTCGAACTGGGTCGGGGTGTGCGTTGCGCAACTTCCGTCGATCGTGGTCATGATGCTCTCCTCGAGTTGGTGTCGCTGTTGCTTTCGTCTCGTCGTCGGTGGGGCTCCCGGTACGAGCTGACAGCTTCAAAGGACACGTCGCCCCCCACACTACTATTGTCGAAGATTTGGACCCCGATTTTTCGTATCGACCCGAAATTTCTTGTGAACGGACCTCAGGAAACACCGAAACTTTCGGCGAATGCGCCAGAAATAGCGTCGAATTATCGCCATAGACGATGAAACCGATTTTTTTTGATCTTCTGCTTGGTCTCTGATCGGTCCCGTTTCACAATGAAGGGGAACCGGCTCGATTTTTCCGCTCTGAACACCCCGGGAACCACCGTGAAGAAATACCGACTCGACCGACCGGCAGCAGGCGGCCCGTCGCTGGACTACGACAAAGATCTGAACGAACAGCAGCGCCAGGTCGTCACCGCCGGCTCCGGTCCCCTGCTCGTGATCGCCGCCGCCGGTTCCGGCAAAACCCATACGCTGACTTACCGGATGGCCCATCTCGTCGATCGGGGCGTGGACCCCCAGCGCATTCTGTTGCTGACGTTTACCAACCGCGCCGCCCGTTCGATGACGTCGCGGGCGTCGGCGCTGGTGGGCGTGAACATCGGCCGGCTCTACAGCGGCACCTTCCACTCCGTGGCCAACCGCTTTCTTCGCCAACACGCCACCCGGCTCGATTATCCCACCGACTACACCATCATCGACCGGGAAGATGCCTCCACACTGATGAAAGCCTGCATCAGCCACGCCGACGTCGACAATCTCCAGCAGCGCTTCCCCAGCCCTCGGCTTCTGGTCAACCTCTTCAGCCTCGCCCGCAACCAGCACCGCCCCTACGACGCGGTGCTCGAACAGCGTTACCCCTACTTCGAACATCTGCGCGGGCCCATCGGACGCATTCTGGGGCTTTATCAAAACCGAAAGATGGAGATGGGCCTGATGGACTTCGACGACCTGCTGGTCAACTGGTACCGGCTGCTCGACGAACACGACGATCTGCGCGAGGAACTCTCCGGAAAATTCGAGCACGTACTCGTCGACGAATACCAGGACACCAACCACCTTCAGGGCGCGATTGTCGACGCCATGTCCAGCGTCCACACCAACCTGATGGTCGTCGGCGATGACTGCCAGTCGATCTACGCCTTCCGCGGCGCCGACTACCGCAACATCCTTCAGTTTCCGGACCGCCACCCGGACTGCCGCGAATTTCGCCTCGAAACGAATTATCGGTCCACCCCCCAGATCCTGGAGTTGGCCAACCGCTCGATCGCCCACAACGAAGAGCAGTACGAAAAGACGTTGCGGGCCAGCCGTCCCGACGGCCCGATGCCGGCCCATGTGCACCTGAAGGATGCCAACCAGCAGGCGGCCTTCGTCTGCCAGCGCATCCTGGAGCTGGTCGACGAGGGGCTGGAACTGGACGACATCGCCGTGCTGTACCGCTCCCATCACCATTCGATGGAGCTGCAGGTGGAGATGACTCGCTGCGACATCCCCTTTGTGGTGCGCTCGGGGCTGCGGTTTTTCGAACAGGCCCACATCAAGGATGCGCTGTCCTATCTGCGGTTTTTGTTCAACCCCAAAGACGAGCTGGCGTTTTTGCGGCTGGTGCGCCAGTGGCACGGCATCGGCAACAAGCGCGCCCAGAACATCTGGATGTATCTGTCGAACCAGACGGACACCCTGGAAGCGATCGAGGATCAGCGGCTTCGCGATGATTTGCCTCGACGTGCCGGCCAGTCCTGGACGAAAGCCTCAAAGCTGCTCGCCCGCCTTCGCCAACAACGCCTCGCCGAGAGCCCGGAGACGCTCTTGAACACCCTTCTGGACAGCGAATTCGCCGACCGCATCCGCTCCAAGTACGAAAACGCCGAAAATCGCCTCCAGGACCTCGAGCAGCTCGCCCACTATGCCGGGCAGTTCGAGTCGCTGGACACCCTTCTTGGCGAGATCAGCCTGCTCTCCGGGATTTCCGGCCAGGAGATCGGCGTCGGCGCTGCCGAAGACGACCAGTACGTCTGCCTCAGCTCGGTGCACCAGGCCAAGGGGCTGGAATGGCCGGCGGTGTTCATCCTCAACCTGGCCCACGGCGAATTTCCCCACCGCCGGGCGATGGAGGACGACGGCGGACTCGAAGAAGAGCGGCGGCTCTTCTACGTCGCCACCACCCGCGCCGGCGACGAGCTGTATCTGTGCCACCCCATCACCCGCTCTCGACGTGGGCGTTCCGGGCCGGTGGTACAACGAGAGTCCAAATTCATCGAAGAAATCCGCGACGAATGCGAACACGACGGACTCCCCCAGCCCTTCGAGGACTGGAAGATCGAGTGATTGGTGCTGGGCTCTGGGCACTTGGCTCTGGGCACTTGGCTCTTGGCTCTGGGCGCCACCAACCACCAACCACCA
>SKMT01000493.1 GCA_007120915.1 Myxococcales bacterium
CAGGCCGACGAGACCGACAGCGAGGAGGCTTCCGAAGACCTGCGTCACTTGCCGTTCTATGCCACCGGTCCCGTCGCACGCATCGACGACGTAGAGATCGGAAAAGACGAGTTCAACGCTATGGTTCAGGAGCGCGTCGAGCGGCTGCCAGGGGAACTTCCCCCGCAGATGGCGCAGACGTTCAAAGAGCAATCCATCGACTTTGTGGTCGACCAGCACCTGGTCGACCAGGTGCTCGACGGCGAAGACATCGAGGTGACCGACGAAGACCTCGACGAAGCATTCGCCGAGTTCAGAAGCCACTTCGGCGATGATGAACAGATGTTCCAGGCCCAGCTCGATCAGATGGGGATGACCGAAGAGGACCTTCGCGAGGATATGCACCAGGATGTGAAGTTGGAGAAGTACCTGGCCACCAAATACGATCTGGAGGTCAGCGACGACGAAATCGAGGAGTACTTCGAGCAGAACAAGCAGCAGTTTGCAGAGCAAGAGCAGGTTCGGGCCAGCCACATTCTTGTCGAACTGCAGGAAGACGCCGACGATGAAACAGCGTCAGAAGCTCGAGAGAAGGCGGATGACGTGTACGCTCAGGCCACCGAAGAGGAAGTTGATTTCGCTGCCCTCGCACAGGAGAAGTCGGCCTGCCCCAGCAGTGCGCAGGGGGGAGATCTCGATTTCTTTCGGCGCGATATGATGGTCGAGGAGTTTTCGCGCGCGGCGTTCGACGAGTTAGACGTCGGTGAGATCTCGGAGCCCGTTCGAACCGATTTCGGATACCACATCATCAAAAAGACGGACCACCAGGAAGGCGGCGACGCCGACCTGGCTGAGGTGCGCGATGACATCGAGATGCAACTGACCCAGCAGAAGCGCCAGGAAGCGTTTCATACCTTTCTCGATGGGCTGAAAGCAGAGCGGGACATCGAGATTCTGCGAGACAACATCACCATGAACATCGATGAGGGCGGCGTCGAACAGCCGCCTGAGATGCCCCAGCAGGAGATGGGACTGTAACGCCTGTGACCGAGGTCGTGCCGGTGGGCCCGGCTCAATTCTTTCCAAATTGCAGGAAGCCGTCGTACGCCTCGGCATAACGGCGTCGCACTTCCAGCACTTCGGCGCGCAGAAACTGGTAGGCCGGCTCATCGGCAAGCTCGCCGAGTTCGTCGAGCCGCTCGAAGTGTCGCTCGGCGGCCTGGAACTGGCGGTCTTCGGTCAGCAGCAGTGCGTAGTAGAGGCCTGTTTCGCCGTCGGTGGGCGGGTCGTCGGCGAGATGCTCCAGATCGTGTTGTCGAAGAGCCGGGGAGTCAAAGAGCTGTTGAGCCCGTTCGTGAAGCTCGGAGTCCCGATTCGGCCAGTGGTCGGCGACCACATCGGCGCGGGCCTGTTGGGAGGCGTCGAGCACCGCGTACACATCTTCGAGCCTCGAAGAGTCGGTGCGATGCAGTGAGACGCCGGCGTCATCGAGGATGTTACGGGTCAATTGCGGTTTGCCGGACACCCAGATGCCGCGGGCGAGCCGGGCGACTTCGTCGTCGGACCAGCCGTGGGGCCAGTCATCCAGGTAGGGGCGGGGATCGCCGTAGTCGTCGACGCCGAAGTACCAGTCAACGAAGAAGTCGCGGCCGGCGTCGGGAAACAGCACATCGCGGGGCGTGGAGAATTCAAGCAGACCGTTGTCGTCGGTGTTCAACTCGGCGCCGGCGCCAAACTCTTCGATCTGTTGTTGGTTCATGAATTTCAATCCGTACAGCTCCCAGGGGTCGGCGACGCCGGCGCGGGCGAACTCGTCGGCGACGCTGTCGATCTGCCAGGCGGCGTCGTAGCCGTCAGGAGGAAACGGCAGGGGCTGTTCGCTCCCTACCAGCAAGACCTCGGCACTCTTTGACTGCGTGGAGAAGGCCTGAACATGGGGAAACACGGACCGAAATGTCTCGAAGATGGTCCGCACGTTGTCGGGGTGCATCTCGTAGAGTTGCACCCACTGGCCGAAGACCCCGTTGGGTTCGAGTTTGTGTCGGGCCCGTTCGAAAAATTCGACGGTAAACAGCGAGGAGACCCCGGCGATCCAGGGATTGGAGGGCTCGGAGATGATCACGTCGAAGGTGCGCGGGGTGTACTCCAGGTAGTTGCGGCCGTCGGATTCGACAATGTTGGTGCGCCCGTCGTCGAGCGGCTGATGGTTGACGTGATCGAAGTAGCGAGACGCCTCGATCATCGTCGCCTCGATCTCGACGACGTCGAGTCGCTTCAGAGGCCACTGAAGGGCGGCCCCGGCGGTCACGCCGCTGCCGTAGCCGATCATGGCGACACTCTCATCGCCAGGCTCGACGTCGTCGAACCCGCTGCGGATGGCCAGCGGCATGATGCCCACCAGAATCTGAGTGGGCATGTCGACACCGTCGGATGCCTCCGGTTTTCCGTTGGCTCGCAGGGTGACCAGACCGCCCTGACGCTCCACGGAGGTGGTGGCGGTGAGACCATCTTCGTAGTACAGAATTTCCGGGTCGTAGTCGTCGAAGCCACCGGAGCCGATGAGGTCTTCGACCATACCGGCGCGGAAGGCGCCGATGGTAAGCTGAGCGCGGTCCAGCGCCGGAGCAGCCACGAAGAGCCCAATCGACGCCACAGCGGCCACTGCCAGGGCAACAAGGGCAGCGAGGCGGCGGTGAAGCCGCAGTTCGACGCCGGCGAGCCCGACGGCGACGATGAGGTTCAGCCCTACCACGGCGGTGATCGCACCCTGCAGACCCAACCAGGGCATCAACACGAACCCGGCGACGAAGCTGCCGATGATGGCGCCGGTGGTGTTAAACGCGTAGGCGTTGCCGACGTCAGCGCCACTTTGTTCGGCGCGGTCGGTAACCGCACGGATCACAAGCGGGAAGCTCATCCCCTGCAAAAAGCTGGGTAGAAACACCACCAGAGCGACCAGCAGAAACTGCATCGCATAGACCTGGGTGGGCCCGGCGGTGGCCTCTTGAATTGCCTGGTACAGCCACATCGGCACCCGGTCGAGGGTAAAGAAGCTGAGCGCAGCGGTGGTGGCCACCCCGAACTGCACGATGGAAAACCAGAACAGCGGCCGGGCGATGCGTTTGAGAAACGGTGACATCGCAGCGCTTCCCAGGGCGATGCCGATGAGCACGGCGGTGAGCACCAGCGTGAACGAGTAGGTGGAGCTGCCCAGGGTGATCAGATAGGCGCGGGTCCACAGCACCTGGTAGGCCATGGCGATCAAGCCGGTGAGCCCGAATGCCACCAGCGCCGCATACAGCGCCCACTTCGGATGGGGCGCAGCCCGCGGTGTGGCGTCGACGATGGCGGCGGCCTCTTCGCCCAGCTCGCTGACCACCTCATCGAGTTCCGGGTCGGTGTCATCACCGCTGTCGCGAAGCCGCGACGAACTGAGCACGATGATGACCCCCAGAGTGAGGCTTGCGGAGGCAAACAGGGTGTTCGTCGTCGACAGGCCGAGCGCAGGAATCAACACGAAGCCGGCGAGAAAACAGCCGGCGCAGGCGCCGAATGTGTTCACGCCGTACAGAAATCCGATGCTTCCCTGAAACAATTTCTGTCGGTCGGCGACCCACTGGCTGACCAGCGGGAGTGTCGCTCCCATCAGAGTCGTCGGAATCAACAGGATCGCGAAGACGGCGACGAACCGCAGCAGGCTGAAGAGCAGAAAGTCCTCGATGAAGTGCTCGAACAACAACCCGTAAAGCGAGGGCAGCAGGTCGAGCACGAAGGGCACCGCCAGCGCATAGGCGCCCACTGAACCTTCCAGAAGCCCGTAGACGCGGAGTTGATCCCCAAATTTGTGGGCATACTTCCCGCCGAGCCAGCTCCCCAGCGCCAGCCCGGCCATAAAGGCGGTCAACAAGGTGCTGATGGCGAAGCTGGTGGACCCGAACACCTGCTGGAGCATCCGAGACCAGATTACCTCGAAGACGAGGCTGGAGAACCCGGAGAGCAGAAAGAATGCGAAGACGATGCGGTGCACTGGTCAGAAGGCAGAAGGCAGAGGACAGAGGGCAGAAGGCAGAATGAGCGCCGGGGGGCGTGCCCCGGGATCGGGGATCGGAGGTACAAATTACCACCGGTGGATCAAAGTCGTTATGCCACCAGTTGTAATCCTACCGGCCAACGTCGATATTGGCGATCTGTCACCGCAATGCAACGACATTTGACGCCGGATCTATGCCGATGAAACCGATGAGGTCACTCACAGTGTTGATGATCGCCTTCGTATTGACGGCGTTCGCAGTGGCGGTCGGGTGTGACCGCAACGAGGTGGCGGACACGAACGAACAGACCGCCGACGAACAGACGGCCGACGAACAGACGGCCGTCGATGA
>SKMT01000253.1 GCA_007120915.1 Myxococcales bacterium
ATTACCGGCGAAAACGGCACGGGCAAGGAACTGGTCGCCCAGGCGATTCACGACCACAGCCGCCGCGCCGGTGCACCCTTTCTGGCGGTCAACTGTGCGGCGATCCCCTCGGAGGTGATCGCCAGCGAGCTGTTCGGCCACGTCAAAGGGGCGTTCTCCGGGGCCGAAGAGAGCCGCCAGGGTCTGTTTGAAGCCGCCGACGGCGGGACCATCCTGCTCGATGAGATCGGGGAGATGGACCAGCAGTTGCAAACGAAGCTGCTGCGCGTGCTCCAGGAGGGGACCATCGTGCGGGTGGGCGACAACGAGGTGCGAAACGTCGACGTGCGCGTGTTGTGTGCGACGAATACGAATCTGAAAAGGGCCGTAGAAAGTGGCGGATTTCGCCGTGACCTCTATTTTCGTATTCGAGTCATCGAGCTTGCGGTCCCGCCGCTTCGAGACCGGCGGGAGGACATCGCGTTGTTGGCAAAGCACTTCGTGAGCGAAGCGGCGGCGCGGCACGGGCGGGGCGACAAGAAGCTGTCGGAGCTTTGCCTTGAAAAGTTGACCCACTACGACTGGCCCGGCAACGTCCGGGAGTTGAAAAATGAGATCGAGCGGCTGGTGATCATGTCCGGCGACGCCAACGAGATCGAAGCCCGGTGGCTGCGCCCACCGATCGCGGAGGCCGAACGCCCGGGGCTGCCGGTGGATCTGGAGGGCAAGACCCTCCCGGAGATGACAAAGCGGCTGGAGCGGACCATGATCCTGGAGGGGCTTCGCCGCACGGGCTGGAACAAAAGCGAGACAGCGCGCCAGCTTGGAATCTCCAGGCGCAACCTGATTCGGAAAGTCAAACAGTATGAGCTGGAGCAACATCGCGAATCCGACTGACCCGGCCCGCCGCTGGACAGTGGTGGTGTTCGTCGTGGTGATGGTGGGATGGGCGATGATGGTGCCGCCGGCATCTGCCGGGACCACTGCGTCGAACCCGGAGTGCGACGACTGCTATCGGATCGACGCCGTGGTCATCGAGGGGTTGCTTCGAACCCACCGCGGGGTCATCGAGCGGGAGTTGCTGTTCGAGGAAGGGGACTGGGCCAGCGAGGACGACGTCGAGCGCAGCGTGCAGCGGCTTCGCAACACCAACATCTTCCGGCGTGTCGACTACGAACTGTCCGATCATGCCATCGGCACCTACGGCGGCGGGGGCGGGGGCCGGGGAGAAGACCGAGG
Source organism: Myxococcales bacterium (assembly GCA_007120915.1). Lineage (GTDB taxonomy): Bacteria > Myxococcota_A > Bradymonadia > Bradymonadales > Bradymonadaceae > SLJM01. Next base: position 1,219 of record SKMT01000253.1, read on the forward strand.
CCGGCTGCTGCGGATCAGCGTCGACGAGTTGTACACCATCTCGCCGAGTTTCCGGTTCGGGCAGGGCGGGGACACGATGCATTTGCGGCTGGGGGCGTCGGACATCAATCTGGGCGGGCGTTTTTTGCAGGGTGGGGTGACCTATTCACGGCTCGGCGACGCCAACTCGTTTTCGCTGTGGTTTCGGGATCCCCGGTTTCTCGACGCCCGCCAGTCCGTGACCGCCCGGGTTGGCATCGGCAATCGCATCTTCACGCTGTTCGACTCCGGCGGCGACATCGAAGGGGGCTATCTGCGCACCCGTTACCACGGGGCGCTGGAGTACAGCCGCGACTGGCAGCGGTGGTTTCGGACCGGGGCGGGAGTGTCGTTTGCCTCCAACCATTTTTCCTACAGCATGGTCAACGAGCCTCGCCAGGACGGCCAAGAAGAGCGAGGAGGGCTGTACGCTACCAGCCAGACGCTGGGGTTGGAGCTGTCGGGGCGGCTCGGCAAGATCGACCACTACGAACATCTGCGCGAGGGAACGACACTGGGGGTGACGGCGACACAAAACTTTCACTTCGGCGACCGGAGCCCGCGCTCCCGTCGTCTGTCGACGACACTGCATCACTACACGTTGCTGCCGCTGGACATCACGGTGGCGAACCGAACGTCGCTTGGATTTCGGTCCTCGGACATTCCGACCTACGAGAAGTTCTTCGGCGGCGGGCTCGACATCATCCGCGGGACCTTCGACGACCGCCACCGGGGCATCCACAACTGGTACTCCAACGTCGAGCTGCGGGTGCCCACCTTCCGAAACCGGTGGCTCATCGTAGAGAACACCGCCTTCTTCGACGCCATCAGCGTCGGCGAACAACCGGGTGATCTGCTGGGCGTCACGGCGGCGACGACGGGATTGGGGCTGCGGCTGATCTCGCGGGACTTTCACGGGATGATCATCCGGCTGGACTACGCGCCGCCGATCATGGGCGCCGACGGGCCGGCGATCAGCTTCGGAGCAGGGCAGTTCTTCTAGAGCCGGGGTCGCAATCGAGCTCGATGTCGAGGTCGAGGTCGTACTCGGTGTCGAGGTCGGTCTCGATGTCGATCTCGTTCTCGGGCTCGTTCTCGATGTCGATGTCGTTCTCGATGTCGATGTCGTTCTCGATGTCGGTCTCGTTCTCGGTCTCGGGCTCGATGTCGATGTCGTTTTCGATGTCGATGTCGATGTCGTTTTCGATGTCGCGGTCGATGCCGAGTTCGATGTCGGAGAGTCGTGGTTTGCGAGGCCCCTCCGGCCCTCCGGCTGTGCCTCCGGGCCACCTCCCCCAATCGGGGAGGAGACTGTGGGACGTCGAGTATCTCCGGTGGTTTGCGGGGCTGAGTCCGAAACGGGATCAATCGACGGAATCTTCAGTCCTCGTCGGGCACATACTTCATCTGTAGCCCGATCGTCTGGCTGGATTCGTAGAACGTGGGATACATCGGCGGTAATGGGTCGTCCTCGTCGTCTTCGTCCCCATCGAGTTCATCCTCGTCGAAGTATTCGTAGGGCATCGGGATGATCCGCACCTCGTAGGTGGCCACCTCTTCGGTCAGTTCCACGTCGATGGGCAGAACGATCCCGGGATCTTCCTCGTCGACCCAACTGTCGGGATCAACGATCGGCACGCCGTCGAACAGGAATTTATCGATAACCTCACCGTCGCGGAGCACGTAGTACAGCGTTTCTTCGGCGAGTGGAGGGGCGCTGAAATTGATCTTGCGTATGTCAGCGAGATAGAGATCAAGTGTGACTTCCGGGTCCGGAGACTCGAAGACCTGGTCGAATTCGATATTCTGCTCCCAGTCTTCCCAGGGAATACCGGTCCAGTCGTAGAGATCGAGCGGTGGAGCGAGAAATCGCCCACTGTAGTGGAAGACATATCTCTCAGCATCCCATTCCTGCCAGTAGTCGACCTTCTCCTCGTGTTCCGGACGGGGTATGTCTCCGGTGTCAGGCAACCAACATTCGCTTCCGTAGTGAACGTAGAACACAAGGTCGAGTCGGGATGTGGCGACGAACCAACCACCGTCCCAGTAGTCTTCGGCAGGCTCCCAGACGGGGGCTCCGATGATCTGGAGCGGGTAGGTCCCTTTCTTGTCGAACGCCCAGGGGGGGATCACGAGCGTGTATGAGAGCGTTGATTGATCCTCCAGCGTTACTCTGCTCTGTGTCACGTAGTCGTCTTCAGACCACGATTCGATTTCGTCCATCGATACGAATTCGTCTTCGCCTTCCTCTACGACCGCGACGTTAAACGGAAGGTGTTCTCCTTCGTGCAGCACGGCAAGGTCGAAATCTCTCGGAAGGTAGGGGTGTCCGTAACTCCAGATGTTGATGTCTCGGATGTAGTAGCCCCCGTCGTGTATCCAGTTTCTGTCGAGGTCAAAGACAACTTCGGGCGGCCTGGGAGACATACGCCGACTTGTGCCTGCATTTGCACCGGCGGTGAACTCGTCGTCGTCGTACACGCGCATGGGCGAATTCAAATCCGGCTCCGGTCGTTGAAAGTCCTCCTGGGCGATACAGTCCTCGTACGACAGTTCTTCGGCCGATTCATTGTTCTCGGTGACATCGTCATCATCGACGGAAACGTCGCCGAGAGGTCCTGCGTCAGGGTCGGCGTCGCCGGAGGGATCTTCGCTGACGTCACTGCACGAGATGGCCGTCGTGAGCATCAGGATGACTATCAGAGTGGTAGAGGCTTTGAGGCGGTCCATGGGTAGGTACCACGTGATTAGAAAACCAATGTCGTTCCCGCCAGTTTGCAACGGCTCTGGAGCTTATGATTCTGAGGCTAGCAGGAGGGGGGCAATCGTCAATGGAGCGGTTGTAATACTGGCTAATGGCGGGTGACTTGGGGGCACGACCATGTACCGTCGATCATTGGCGCCGACGGGCCGGCGATCAGCTTCGGAGCCGGGCAGTTCTTCTTGGGCCGGGGTCGCAATCGAGCTCGATGTCGGTCTCGTTCTCGATGTCGGTCTCGTTCTCGATGTCGGTCTCGTTCTCGATGTCGGTCTCGTTCTCGATGTCGGTCTCGTTCTCGATGTCGAGTTCGGTGAATCCCCCCAACGACCTCACTGCGTTCGGCCACTTCCCCCCAGG
>SKMT01000732.1 GCA_007120915.1 Myxococcales bacterium
GACGGCGACGCGTCGACGGATCTGACGAAACAGCCGGTGGAGTCGGTCACATTGCTCGATCCGGCGGTAGACACCTGGCTCAATGATCACTGCCCGACGTTTACTCGCCCGGCGCTGCCGATGACCTGCATCGCCGACTATCTGGCACAGGCCGTCGGAGACGTTGCCACGGGCGAGGTCGTCGAGCTTCGCGACGTGCACCTGTTGGGCTGGGCGGTCGTCGACGGGCCGACGGAGCTAACCGCCGAGGTCACCGCAGCCGACGAAGAAGACTGGTGGGACGTGAAGCTGTCGACACCGGCGAAGCAGGTGGCTGTGGGGCAGGTGAAAACTGCTCCCCGGGAGCGAAGCGAGGGGGGAGCTGTCGCGGAAGCGACTGAGGGGGCGGTCGACGAGTTGAAGAACCCCACCCCACTCCCCAACCCCTACGAAACGGGCGCGATGTTCCACGGCCCGGCCTTCCAGCTTCTGAAGTCCGGCGAAGAGGGCAAAAGCGGCTCGACCGCCGTGCTCGACGCCGGCGCAGCAGATGTGCCCATCGGCCGGATCCACCCGGCGCTGTTGGACGCGGCGCTTCACGTGATTCCCCACGACGATCTGGGCCGGTGGTCCGACGAGATCACCGAGGAGTCGGTGGCCTACCCCCACCGCATCGACGAGCTGACGTTCCACGGCCCCACGCCCACCGACGGTGAGGTGGAGGTTACGACGAAGCTCGTCGGGTTTGACGACGATGAAAACCGGCTGCCCGTGTTCGACATCCGATTCTTCGTCGACGACCGGCTCTGGGCGTCGATGACCCTGGTGGAACTGTTGTTTCCGAAAGGACGCATCGCTCAAGGTGGCCACCGCGAGCGCCGCGCCTTCCTGCGCGACGGCGAATACATCGAGGGGCTCGGCGTGAGCGAATTCGACGGGGAGTCCACACGACTGTCGGTCAAAGAGTTTCGCAACAACGATTGGTTCGAGGGAACTATCGCCACGGTATACGGCGTCGACGAGTCGCTGGACCTGGTCGAACAGACCCGCCAGGTGGCCATCAAGGACCACGTCGCGCGGCGGTTGGAAGTGCACCCGTCACGGGTGGTCGTCGACGGCGACATCGCAAAGTGCAGCGCCGTTCGCGGTGAGGTTCTCGACGTCGAGGTGGAGACGCCGACGCCGATGGAGTTTGTTGTTCGTGGGAGCGCGTCCTGCCAGGGCGCTGGGGTCGTGGGGTCCTGAGGTCGTGGGGTCGTGGGTCGGACCACAAGAGGTTCGTTCGCCCGAGCGTAGCCCCCACCGACCGTAGCGAAGCGAAGGGAGTTGGGGGTCGGAGGTACATGTGGCCACCGGAGTGTTGAATCCACCTCCGCGCAGGGATGCCTTGCGCTCCCGAGCAACTCGGCCGCAGTTCAGGCCGACGTAGACAGCCACGTGGCTTGCCCTCGTGATTCGGACGTGTGGACAACCCGGCCGGTCGGGAACGAGGTGGGGCCAGATATCGCTCCGCGGGAGCTAGGCCGCCGGGCCGGCAGCGGTCCGGATATCGCTCCGTGGGAGCTTCGGCAGTGACTGGCACGGAACTGGTAACTGCACGTCTCAGGGGCGTCTGCTACACTTGCGGAGACGTCCGAATGTCTCCGCTGCGGGGAACTTCATGGGTTTTCGACGGCTTACACCGCTACTGCTGGCGTTGCTTTCGCTTACTGCTGCAATGGGGGCCTGTGCTCACGGTGAAACTTCATCGGACCAACGGCTTGTGGAGCCGGTGGACCGTACGGAGTGGAGCATGGAGCGACAGGCGCTGGAGGAGCAGTTCGAGGTGATGCTGTCGGAGCTTTTGGGGCTGGATACGTCGCTGGCGGTGGTTGCTCTAACGGCAAAGAAGGAGCAGATCGAGAGCGGGATACGCGAGGACAATGAGGCAGTTCTTGCCCGATTGGCCAGCTTTGTCGATGGGGGAGAACCGGAGGAGGTCGCCTGGGCGAGTCTGCGCAAAGGACAGGAAGCTGTCATTGACGCCTGTGATCTCGAACGGTCGATCAGCGAAGGTAGAGTTGCCCGGCGCAGTCAGGAGTTTGTCGGCGATGTAGCGGAGTTGATACTCGAAGGTGGTTTCGAACACTTTGAGAAGGCGCATCAAACGAAACCAGCGGCGTCCGATGATGTGGATGATGGTCTGCGACTCTGGAGGGAGCAGGCTGCGCGGTCGATGAAAGTGATGGAGACCGCTGAAGATCGAAGCGCTGTCTGCGATGCCCTCGCAGATGCCTGGCAGCACGGAAGCGGTGAAGGGCCGGTCGCCTCGGAAGCACGAATGGCACAATGTCGGGATGGAGATTCGCTGTTTTGCAGATTGCTGCTGCAGGAAAAGACCGATCTCAGTTGGATCGACGTGCGTACTGCTGTCTGTGAGAATCAACCCCATTTCTGCGCCGGAGCAAAACAGTTGTTGGGTGAGTCGGCAGAATCTGATGAACCTCGCGACATATTGGAGCGGGCCGAACAGGCGTGTTTGGACGGCGATGCTGCGCTCTGCACCTGGCTGGTGCGGGCCTGGAACCGATCCATTGATGTCGTCGCCGGCGCCTGTCAGGAGGATTCGCTCTATTGCGAAGCTGCCGTTGTGCACCTTGACGAGAGGCATAAGAGCGACCGGGCGCGTCAGTTGTTGCTCAAGCGTTGCAAAGCAAACAAATTGAAGGGTTGTGAAGAGGTGCCCGTACGATACGACAGCAAGCTGCAGCCGGTGTATCGCGATGGATGCCAGGCAGGGGTGGGGGCAGCCTGTATGAGCTACGGTCGATCTGTCGGGGAAGAATCGGAAGTCGATTTCGGGCGGACCTGCCGGGAATTGTCCCGCGACGAACGGGACAGATCGAAGTTGACCGAGTCCTGTATTGAGGAAGCCGATATGCGCAGTTGCACCAAGCTGGGAGGGCAGCGGGTGGCGCACGGGTTGTCGCTGAGTGAGTCCGATGAGCGGTGGGCTGAGCAGCTTCCGTCAAAGGAGCTGAGTCGGCCGTCGTCGTTGTATCCGGGACCCTGGATGTGCGGTGGGGGGATGATGGATCTCCCTGTGGAGTATCCCGGCGAGGACGAGGAGGCGCGGGAGCGCCGGGTTCAACGACAGGAGCAGTCTCGGCTGCGCAGAGAAGAGCGTCGCCGCCAGCGACAACGAGACGAGTGTTTTGAAGAAGGGGGGGCGCGTGCATGTCTGAGAGCAGCTTCCACCATGGAGGATACAGAACTCGCATTGCCGTATTATCAGCGCAGTTGTGCGGCTACTCCAGAAGAGGAAAGTTCCAGGTCACCGAGGTTGCTGTCCGAAAGAGACTCGCGTGATCCGAGTTGTCGGGAGGTTGCCCGAATTAAGTTTGCGTCCGGCGCCAGCGGCAGCGACGAGGCCGCAAGAGAGCTGCTCGACGAGCAGTGCGAGGAGGGCGACAGCCGGGCGTGCATGTTGTTCGCCGAGCATCTTCGCTCCGAGGGGGCTGACGCGATTGTCGAACAACTCCAACGAGCCTGCGACCATGACGACCCGTTGGGCTGCCGTGCACTGGCCGACGAGTTGATCGACCGTCAGCAGGAGTTCGAATACCACGCCGACATCGTCGATGCGCTGGAACGGCACTGCCAGCCGGGGGCCCCCGACAACTGTGATGTGCTGGCCCGTTACTTTTACCAGGTCGACGACGGGCTGCACGCGCAGAGCTGCCGGGTTTACTACCAGATGTACGATGAGATGCATTTGCGGCGATGATGGTGGGCCGCCGGGGGGCCAGATATCGCTCCGCGGGAGCTACGCCGCCGAGCCGGCGGCGGTCCGGATATCGCTCCGTGGGCGCTTGGCCGCCGAGCCGGCAGCGGTCCGGATATCGCTCCGTGGGAGCTAGGCCGCCGGGCCGGCGGCGGTCCGGATATCGCTCCGTGGGAGCTTCGGCGGTGGACTGGCACGGAGCTGGTGCCTGCGCGTTTTGGACCCGTCTGCTACACTTGCGGAGACGTCAGAATATCTCCGCTGCGGGGAACTTCATGGTTTTTCGACGAATTGCATTGCTTGTGCTGGGGCTGGGTTTGTTGTCGCCGGCCGTGATGGCCTGTTTTCACGGGGAGGTGTCACCGGATGACGACTCCGTGGAGTCGGTGGACCGGTCCGAGTGGAGTGCGGAGCGCGTCCTGCCAGGGCGCTGGGGTCGTGGGGTCGTGGTCGCATGTACCGGCGACGGTCAATCGAAGCTCCCCACAAATCTTAGGTGCGCCACGAAAGGAAAGAAAAGGAGCATGATGTGAGTGAATGAAAGTTTCACCCGGAGAATTGGCAGTCCACTCGGGAAGCCATCCGCACGGTCGACGTGGGCAA
>SKMT01000522.1 GCA_007120915.1 Myxococcales bacterium
AGCACCCCTCGGGGGCAGACCTCCGAGCAGATACCGCAGCCGACGCAGGCTGCGCGTACGAAGTCCTGATTGGCCTGGGCGTAGGCACGCACGTCGATGCCCATCTCGCAGTACTTGGTGCAGAGCCCGCAGGAGATGCACATGTCGTCTTTGACGGTGATCCGGTAGCGCCCGAACTTCTGCAGCAAGCCCAGCAGAGCGGCCATGGGGCAGAAGAACCGGCACCACACCCGGGTGCCGCCGATGGGGTAGACGACCACCCCGATAATCCCGGAGAGCATTGTCACGAAGGCGAATCCGTACAACGAACGCAGCGACTCGGCCGCCGAGTTAAGCTGTTCGTGCTGGCCACCGACAACCCAGGAGGCGAGCACGGCGGCGGTGACCAACAGCGCCAGCACCAGTGTCAGGTGCACTGCCCATTTCTCGAATTTCCAGGAGCGGGTGGTCTTCGTTGACAGATGCCGAAACGGTTCGCCGGCGGTATTCGCCAGCCCGCCGCAGCCGCACACCCACGAACAGTACCAGCGCTTGCCGTAAAAGATCCCCAACAGCGGGGTGATCACCAGGGCGCCGACGATGGCCCACATGATGATCGGCAGCGGGTGCTGGCCGATGTTCTCGGGATAGAAATCACCGATCTCCAGCGGCCACAGATAGCTGAAGTAGTACTCCGGCTGCTCGGCGATGGCCATAAACAGGGGGATGGCAAACGCCAGGGTGGCCTGCACGAAGATGATCACGCTGGTACGCACCAGGTGGTAGCGGTTGTGGCTGTATTTGAACATCACATATACGCCCCCGATGGCGACCGCCAGGGTGTACAGCAGCCCGTAGAAGTGCCACTTGCCGGGCAGGCCCATCCAGGCGGCGACCCACTCCCACACGTCGGGTACCCAGTGGTACTGATCGCCGAAAAAGAGCACCAGATAAAACAGTCCCAGCGCCACCGTGAGTGCCCAGGCGGTGATCCCGCGGTGGGTGATGTCGTGCTTCAACCAGCCAATTGCTCCGCGCTGTCTCACAACTGCCTCACCTGCTCGTTCATCGCTTCCAGGTCCAGGGCGTCAAATTCGGCGTCGAACTGCGCCTCCGAAAGATGTTCGCGCACCCAGTCGACGGTACGTCCCCGTTCGACCCAGTCGATCAACACCCGGTGGTCCCAGGCGGAACCGAGCATGCTGAAGCCGATGACAGAATTGTCAATAGGATCATAGACGATGCGTTGGCTGATCGGTTCACCTGGCATTTTTCGGTACAGCGACGGGGTGCCTGCGGGCAGATCGGCGACATCGCCGACGGTGGTGTATTCGACGTCGAAGAACTTGGAGCTGTTGTAGAAGGTCGGCGCCTCGAAGTGAACCTGCTGGCCGATCATCGACCGGGCGGCCAGCTCGCCGTGCAGCCGGGCTTCGTACCAGATGGTCTGGTGGCGTAGCGTCTGTTCGTCCATCTGAACCACGGCGCAGTCGCCGGCGGCGAACACGTCGGGAAGCGACGTCTGGAAGCTGCGGTCGACGCGGATTCCCTCCTCGATAGCGGGAGGGGTGGTCACGTCCTTGAGCCAGTGCACGTGGGGGGTGACGCCGATGGTGATGCCCAGCATCTGGCAGGGGATGCGTTCGCCGCCGTCGGTGTGGATTGCGCAGACGCGTCCGTCGTCGTCGACGTCAATGTGCTTAAGGAGCTTATCGTGGCGCACATCGACGCCGTGCGTACGAATATGGTCGCTGATCATCTCACCTTCGGGGCGCGAGAAGGCGGCGGGCCAGTAGTAGGGTTCGCGAACCAGAAATGTCACGTCCATCCCGTGATGGTTGAAGCACTCGGCGAGCTCGACGCCGATCAGCCCACCGCCGACGACGACGGCGCGGTCGGTCGTCCAGGTCAGCCGTTCGCACTCGTCCAGATCCTGCATGGAAACGAAGGTGACCAGCCCTTCTTCAACATCGTCGATCCCGTCGACGGAGAGCATCCGCGGCTGGGCACCCACCGCCAGCAGGCAGCGATCGAATTCGACGGTGGTTCCGTCATCGAGTGTCAGATTGCCGAATCGGGCGTCCAGATCGACGACGCGTCCGTGAATCCGATCGATCTGCTGGCGGTCGTACACCTCGCGTTCGTAGGGCTCCAGGTCGCGGCGGCTGAGCTGATTCATGTAGGCGTACATCAGGGCGGTACGCGAGAAGAAATACGGGGTCTCATCGCCGATCAGCGTGATGGTGGCCTCCGATGGGGGCCGATGCCGGCGAATCGTCAGCGCCGCGCAGGTGCCGGCGACTCCGTTGCCGACGATAACGTAATGCATAAGAGGTCCGTAAGGTGTGACAGAATGAATTCTGACAGTTGCTGATGCGTCGAAACTGTGCTGTCGGCTTCAAGATGGATCGATATGCAACTGGTTTCAATTTCGACCAACCACCAACCACCGACCACCCGAATCATTGTCAACATTGCCCGGCTGTGCAGGACCATGATAACAAGGCGGGCATGCTGAGTCGTTCCGTGCAATCGTTACCCAGCCACTGAGAGGTCAACCGATGAGATGCCGAGTTCTATTCGCCGTATGCATTCTCGTGATCGGCTCGTTCGCCGCTGTCGGCTGTGATGAAGAAGAATCGACGGATCAGCAAGATGATCAGGCCGACGAGCAGCTCGACGACGAGGCCGCTGAACTGGCCGAACAGCCCGATCAGCAGCAGATGGACTACGAGGAGCCGGAGTTTGACGAGGATATGTTCATCCTCGCCGCTTTCGAGACCCGGTGTGTCGATCAAGAAATTGACGACGAAGACCAGGCCGCAGAAATCCACGATGAAATTCACGCTCGTTACGGGTTCGGCGATGGTGAGTTCGACGAGGCTGCCGAACATTTCGAGGCCGATGAGACCGTGGAGTTGCACATCGAAACACGGCTGGAGCGCTGCGATGAAGAATTGGCGCTGCAGTTTGCTGAAAAGGGCGCCGGCGATATGGACGATGCCGAGGAGGCGGAGCAGGAGGCTCGCCGCGAAGTCGCCGAGCAGACAGCAGACGAGGGTGATGAGTATCCTGAGGATCTTCCGCAGCCTCCGATCACCGGTGAGCTGACCGACGAACTGGAAGCCGATGGACTGGAGGACACGACACTGACGTTGCGAATCCGCAGCTCCTTTCAGGTCGGTGGCGAGGTTCGCGGAGAGTACGATGGAAGCGGGTTTCTGATTCCCATCAGCGGTGAAATCAGTGAGGGAGATTACCGAATCGATGCCGATGGTCAGCGGGGTGAGTACCGCGTCGAAATTACGGGTTCACTCGATGATGAGGGTGCCAGCGGTAATCTGTTCGGTGAAGTCGACGGCGACAGCTTCGAGACGCGGTTTGACACGCGCTTCTAATGGATAGGCGCTTCGACAGCAGTACTGCATCATGCATGCAGCGAATTGGTAAAAGCCCACCACGGGTTAGTTGTCCCCCCGTATCGAATGGGTTATGGTGGCGGGCGTACGGGGGGAAAATCAGGGAACTCTTCCGGGAGGCCATGGTCTATGCAGCGGTTTTGCACAACTTGCGGGCGTAACTTCGACGAAGACATCGATGTCTGTCCCCACGACGGGACTCCGCTGTTCGGAGCCGCCGGTGGGCCCGGTGGTGACACCGGTGATGCTGACGATGCGCCGGAACCGGAGCCCGAAGAACAGCCGGAACCGGAGACTGAAGAGCAACCGGAACCGGAGGTTGAAGAGCAGCCGGAACCGGACGCCGAGCCTGCGGAGCCTGTGGCCGAAGAGGAGCCGGAGGCCGAAGAGGAGCCGGAGGCCGAAGAGGAGCCGGAGGCCGAAGAAGACGAAGAAGCAGAACAAGAGGTGGCTGAAGGGGACGACGAGCCGGAGGTCGAAGAGGACGATCTATTCGATGACGAACCGGAGGTCGAAGAGGACGATCTGTTCGATGACGAGCCGGAGGCCGAAGAGGACGATCTGTTCGATGACGAACCGGAGGCCGAAGAGGAAGACGACGGTGGCATCGAAATTGCCGAAGATGTCGCAGATGATGAAGAAGATTCCGAGTCCGATGAAGAGACAGGTGGACTCGATCCGGACGAACTATTCGGTGATGAGCCGGAGCCCGATGACGACATCGTGGCCCCACCGGAAGCCGATGCACCGGCTGCTGCATCCGAAGAGCCGGAGGTTGAAGTGCCGGACGATAAGTCCAAGCCTTCCGAATCCGAATCCGATGAAGGAGGAGGGATCGGGATGGTTCTGGCGCTGATTGTGCTGGTGGCTGCCGGAGGTGGTGTCTTCTGGTTTGTCACCGCCCAGTCCGACCCCGCTGAAGACGAGCCGGCCGTCGA
>SKMT01000457.1 GCA_007120915.1 Myxococcales bacterium
CGCCTCAACAGGGGTTCGACGAAAAGTATCTGCAAAGTTTACCCTTCACGTGGCCACAACAGGAAATTCTCGATCATGACGCTGCGTAAATGACGGTCAGAATGACGAAACTCTAGTCTAGTGAAAAGAACTTTTAATCCCTCGGCATCGGACGGACCTTCCACATAGACAAATACATCGCGATAGGAGTTCACGATTCCTCCCGGGAATCGTCGTCGCCCTCTTCTTCAGGCCGACTGTCAGCATCGATGGTCGGTGAAAGCATCGACAATTCATCAGTGCGATGCAGTTGGCGAAGTTCATCAGTGCCGAACTCGTCGAGATTGGCGATCAGCGCTTTGGAGTCGGCGGGCCGATGAGCAACGGTTTGACCGTCTCGACGGCTGAAGACGATGATGTCGTCGACACCGAATTGCGACAGAAAGTATGGGGAGTGGGTGATCAAAAAGACCTGTGTTCGTGTGGCCAGTTTCTGAAACATACCGGCGAGTATCGGCACTGTTTTGGGGTGCACGCCCTGGACGGGTTCATCGATACACACCAGCGGCGGTGGGTCGGGCTGGTAACACAGCACTGTCAGTGCCAGCAGTCGGAGAATGCCGTCAGACAGGTCGCTGAGGCTGAGTTTCTGATTCAGACCCGGCTCGCTGACGAAGGCCAGTACCTGCCCGGGCGCTCCCTGGGCTTTGACATTGACGGTGCCGAAGGAGTCGACGAAGCTTCCCATTCGGCGATTGACGCGTTCGAACAGATCGGGGTGCTCGGACTGCAAGTGAAACAGCACGGCGTTGAGGTTGGAGCCGTCTTCGCGAAGCCGTGCACCCTGCTCGATGGTTGCTGGTTGGCGCATCGCTGCCAGATCGAAGGCCTGGCCGTCAACAAACGCCCAGTCGGAGATGCACGAGCCGAGACGGCCGATTTCTGAGAATCCCTCCAGATCCTGAACCGTGCCTAGCGCCAGCCGTCGGTTGGAGGTCAGCCGAACCGGCTGGAAGTTCCAGTCAATGTCGGTGCCCTCTGGCCCGGCGGGAACGGGGCTTCGCATTTCTCCCTCTCCGTTACCAATTTCCAGAAACGTTGCGGATTCCCTCCACTCGTCGGCCTGACGTATTCGATGAAGCTCACGGACAAACTCTTCAGTGATCTGCACCTGGCCGATCGGGCCCAGTAGCTGGCCACTGTATTCCAGACTACCAGAGCGATGTTTTTCAGGGTGGTCAAACCGCAGCAGCCAACGCAATATCTCCTGATCCGAGCCAGCGTGAAATACGGTTTTTCCGGCAGGGCCGGGTGCGATCGCAGGCGGGATTTCTCCTTTCATTCCGTCGCGAAGCACGCGCAGGAATTCGAACAGACTCGATTTTCCGGAACCGTTGGCACCCACCAAAACCTGTATGGAGTCGACGCCGATATCGAGCGTCCGAAATGGGCGATAGCCCTCGATGCGAATGCGTTGGAGTTCAGACATAGCGATGCTCGCGGGAGGCAAGCCAGACGGCGCAGCCATGACTATGCCAGCCAGCAGGTGATCAGACCAACGGAGTTTTCGTTTCGCCGTATTCCGGGAGTTCAGCCTGTTTACCAGCAGCGGCGATCACCACGGAATCGACTCCCCGGCATAGTCGTAAAACCCCCCGGAGTTCGACGGGTCGAGCCCATCGATGACCTCCAGCAGTTGGTCCGCCGCCCGGGAGGGGCTGAAAATCTGGTCGTTTGGGATGTTGGACTGAAACGGCGCCGACAACTCGGTGTCGACCGTCCCGGGATACAGAGCGACACAGATGGCGTTTCGGGTTCTTTTGTGGTGTTTGAACTCCAGGGCCGCGGTGTGGGTAAACATGTTCTGGGCGGCCTTGGCGCCGCGGTGGGCGTACCACCCGCCGAGTTGATTGGCGCCGATGCTGCCGACCTTCGCCGACAGGTTCGCGATCACCGCGCGCCGGTCGTCGGCGAGAAGTCCCACAAAGTGCTTCATCACCAAAAGGGGGCCCAGGGCATTGACCCGGAAGTTGTACAGCGCGGCGTCGGGCCGAACGTCGTCGAGCTTCTTTTCGGGGTAGACGTCGCGAGTTTCGTCGTGGAGCACCCCGGCGACGTTGAGCAACAGATGAAGTTCATCGAACTGGTCGGCGCTGAAGGAGGCGGCTTCCCTGATCTGCTCTTCGTCGGTGACATCGAGACGCGTCACCTTCAGTCGCCCCTCCGACTGTTGGGCCAATTGCTGAAGCTGTTCGGCCTGCTGGGGGTGGCGGCAGGTGGCCACCAACCCGGCGAGCTGTTCGGTGTTCAGAAGCTGCTCGACGACAGCCAGGCCCAGCCCTCTGCTGGCGCCCTGAACGACGGCGTTGATCGGATGATCGAAGGAGTTCATCGCGGTTCCCGCTGCGGTGGTTCGAAGTGGTGGCGATCGGTACTGGCCACGAAACTAGCCACCAGGGCCACAGGTCCTAATCGGGCCGTGGTTTGCTGAGGACCCAAGACCCAAGACTGCAGCTAGTACATCGCCCGGCCCAGCCGCTTCTGCCACTGGCGGACCGCCTCGTCGTCGTCGAGCAACTTGAAGATCCGCAGCATCGTCGTGCGCCCCAGCTCGTCGCGCCAGTGGCCGTCGATCTCGACGATCGGCAGCAGTTGCTGAAGCGCTTCTTCGTACCGTTCGTCCGCCGCCGTTGCGACGGCCAGCTCGAACCGGGCCTCCAGATCGGCGGTGTCGTCGTCGATACGGGCCTGAAGATGGTCGACATCGTCGACGTCGGCGGCGCGGATCTTGAGCCAGAGCTGCTGGAAGTCGGCGCTGTCGGCGCCGTCGTCGCCGGGGGGGACGCGCTCCATCCACTGGTCGACGCCGTCGAGATCGTCGCGTTCGGCGTTGATTCGGGCCATCCCCATCAGGGCCGTGGCGTGATTGGGGTCATCGTCCAGCGCCTGTCGATAGGCCCGTTCGGCGTCGTGGAGCTCGCCTTTCTGTTCGGCCTGCCGGCCCTGTTTTGCCCGCTCGTCGGCCTCGGAGGGCAGAAACATCTGCAGCCACCGTTGGATCTGGGACTTCGGCAGCGCCCCGGTGAACTCATCGACCACCTCGCCGTCGACGAAGGCCTTCACCGCCGGGATTCCCCGGACGCCGAACCGACCCGCCAGCGGCTGGTTGTGGTCGATGTTGACCTTCGCCAGAATCCAGTCTCCGCCGCCATCTTCGGCGAGTTGTTCGAGGTTGGGGCCAAGAGTGCGGCAGGGACCGCACCAGGGCGCCCAGAAATCGACGACTACCGGCCGGTCATGGGACGCTTCGATGACCTGATCGGTGAAGTTTTCGGTTCCGACGTCAATGACGTAATCGCTGTGTGCCATGGTGTTCTCTGGTGGGAAATCGGTTCGATGAACTGTCAACAGGGGCAGCATAATCGCCGACAGATGCAGCAGGTGCTGGAGCGGTTCGACGAGTCGGTCGACGAACTGGAGGACGACATGGACCTGGAGAACGACCGCTGGGATCAGGTCCGTCGGCAGTTCGGCCAACTGGTGGAAGCTCTGCGTGACTGCTCGGAGAGCGAGTGGAAGTTCTACACCCGCTACTCCACGCTGATGCAGCCCGGTGGGCTCAGTTCCTGATGACTGCAGCGACCAGGATGTTTCTGCGCAATTGTCAGCCGCGGGAGTCTTTCTTGACCGCTTCTTAAGGCTGAAGCTCTCCGAAGAGCTCGAGGTACGGCTTGTAATGGTAGCGGCGGTTGCGTTTGTTTCCGGTGACTTCGACGAGTAAACCGAGCCCTTCGAACTTTTCAACCATGTCATTGGCAATGGGATAGGAACGGTCGATCAGTTCGGCGACGGTAGGGACGGTGACTGCCGGGCGTTCAAAGAGTTTTTCCAACAACACCAGAGCCCGCGGAGAGTTATCGAGTCGGGAAGCCACCAGCCGGCGGTGTTCCTCGCGTAGGGCCTGAATCTGACGTGCCGTCTCGTTACCATCTTCTGCGACCTGACGGATGCCACGCAGAAAAAACTCGATCCATCCTTCCAGATCATTGTTGTCATGGATGCGCTGCAGCGCTTCGTAATAGTCGGAGCGGTGGCGCTTGAAATAATCGGAAAGATAAAGGGTCGGTTTCTGCAGCCGACCTTCGTCGAACAACATCAAGGTGATCAACAGCCGGCCGACTCGGCCATTGCCATCCCAGAACGGGTGCACGGACTCGAAAAACTGATGTACGAGAGCGGCGCGGATCAGCACAGGAAATCGCTGGTCGTTGTTGATGAACCGTTCCATGTCCGCGAGTAAATCATCCACCAGGTTTGCCGGCGGAGGGATGTACGTCGCCTGTTCAATGGTGCAGC
>SKMT01000706.1 GCA_007120915.1 Myxococcales bacterium
ATGCCCAACAGGGGGATGACGTACTGTGGTTCGTACCACTGTTCGACGCCGATGACCGTCTCGGTGACGCTGAAGGTGGTCACGGAGGTGGCGAGCGTCAGCGCGCCGAAGGCCGTCAGATAGGCGCCGGGAAATCGCCGCGACGAGCGCTGGATCGCCGCCCGGGAAGCAAAAAAGAGCATCACGCCGAGCATGGGGACTACGTAAAACCAGCGGTCTGCGGCGAAGACCCACTCCAGGATCAGCCCCAGAAATGCCAGTTGGACCACCGTTCGGAAAGAGGCGATGGCGAGGTTCTTTTCGAGCCCCAGCCGAAGCCCGATGCTGATCGCTGCGGGGATGAGCATCAGCAGGGCGGCCAGGGCCAGGTCCCAGGGGGTCAGTTGGATGTAATCGGCGGTGGCAATCACGGTTGTCATTGCGTTGACGACTCCTCGTCGGGCTCCGTCGGTGATTCACCGGACGGGGTCCATTGCGAGATATCGATGTGTCTGGCGTCGAGGCGGCGGCGCTGTTTTTCGCTGTGGGTAATCCAGATGACACTGCGGTCGGGGTTTTGCTCGAGGTAATGGTGCACGAACTCTTCGATCCGGTGTGCGTTCGTCGGATCCAACGAGGCCGTCGGTTCGTCGAGCATCAAAAGTTCGGGCCGCACCGTAATACAGCGAACGAAAGCGACGCGCTGGCGCTCGCCCACCGACAGGGCGTCGAATCGCCGCGACCAGTCCAGATCGGGCAGCCCGAACTGCTCCAACAGTTGGCGTTGTTCCTCTTCGGTCATCGGTTCGTGGTCATCGCCGGACAAGTCTGCGCCGATCTGGCGTGGAAACGCCAGGTTCTGTTCGACGAGAGGGGCAATCGCCACCGGCGTCTGGTGTACGTAGACGACGCGATTGCGGAAGCGGCGAATGTTTTCGGCGGTGACCTCCTCGCCGTCGAAGAGCCGACGGCCGGCGCTGATGTCGTCCAGCCCTACGATCGCTTTGAGAAGCGTCGATTTCCCGGAGCCGCTGGGGCCCTTGAGGATCACCATCTCACCGGAATCGACGTGAAAAGAGACGTCTTGCCAGATTGGCCGTTCCGCTCCTTCGGGCACCCATGTCAGTTCCTCAATTTCGAGAAGTGTCATTTGAGTATCCGTGATTGGTCGTGGGGTCGTGAGGTCGTGAGTCTCGGGTCTTGGGTCGTGAGGTCGTGTGCCACGAAGGGTCAATTGAAACTCCCCAGAAATCTTAGATAGCCGGAGGCGTAGTTCAGCCGCAGGCGTCCCTAATAGATGGCGGTGGCATAAGCACGGAGGTCGTGAGGTCGTGAGGTCGTGAGATCGTGAGGTCGTCGGGATCTGCAACGTGGTTCAACGATTCGCGTCGACGACGACCCGTCGGATGGTGTCGAACTCCTCCGGGGGAAGCTGCCAGGCATCGCCGGGGACATCATCAGCAGGGATCAATTCGGCGCCGTCACACTGACTTGCCGCCTGTGTGAGCAGGTGGACCGGTGAGTGGTAGGGCGGAGTGATGGTCAGAAGCGCTGCTCCGTCGGGAACGTCGATTCTGTAGAGCTCGGTGTCTCGCAACTGGTCGATTTGCCAGGAGGTTCGATCCAGGACCAGCCGGTCATCGTCGGTGATTTTCAGGTCGACCTCTTCATCGATCTCGCCGCGGCGGATGACCCGGAAGGTGGTG
The DNA here is from genome assembly GCA_007120915.1 of Myxococcales bacterium. GTDB lineage: Bacteria > Myxococcota_A > Bradymonadia > Bradymonadales > Bradymonadaceae > SLJM01. Next base: position 1,686 of record SKMT01000706.1, read on the forward strand.
TCGTCCCACATGGGTCGCCACCGCAGCACCAGCGGCAAGATCACCAGCAGCGCCATGGCCCCGAATCCGGCCTCCAACGCCCAGTCCCAGGTCGTGAAGGGGTTGGGCGCCAGCTCGACGAGTGAGAGCAGTGACATGGTCACCAGTGCCAGCACGAATAGCGCCGGTGGGCCGAGTGTGGCGGCGATCTCGTCGACGCCGACGAGTCGCCAGCCGCGGCGGATGCGATAGGTGCGCACACGCACCGTGGGGTTGTCGGCGGCCTCTTCTTCGTCTCCGTCTTCCTCATCGTCTCCGCTGTACTCAGTGTCCTCATTGTCCCCGCTGTCTTCAGTGCCGCCGACGTCGACGGTTTCGTCGGTCGGCGCGCCATCGGTATGGGCGTCCATATCGACGGTGTCCGGTAGTTCGTCAGAGGGGCTTTGAACCTGGTCGGTGCCGGTGTCGTCGGCTGCGTCAGATGGTTCGGCCAGATCGGTGGGGACAGGGTCTTGTGTTGGTTCGAGCTGGGCGGCGTCGTCGAGGGTCAACTGCCGGGTTGTCGGGCCTGCATCCGGTTCGGTGTCCGATGAGGAGGCGGGCATCGTGGAGATCGGCTCGGTTTCCGGTTGGATGTCGACGGCGGTGTCCGAGACTTCGGGTTCCGAATCATCGGTGTCTGCTGTGTCCGACGATGCATCGGCGTCGCCGTGTTGGCGAAGAAAGCGCCCTGGCCCCTTCGGGGCGGGGCTGTCGTCGGTGTTTTCGGAGGGCTCTGTTATGTCGGAGCTGTCCGGTTCGTCGGCAACGGCGTCTGGTGCGTTCGCGGCAGTGCCGGGGCGATGCCAGGTGATATCGAGGTTGATACCGGCTCCCTCGATACCCTCGCAGACCCGGGTGATCAGCCCACGCAGCCGCTCGGTTCCCTCCGTGGTGGCGGTGACCCCTTCGTAGTGCAGATTCAGCAGGTCGTCCCAGATGTGTCTGAGCTTATCGACGCGGCGGCGCTGCTCTTCCCACAGCTCTGCGATTTCGGCGCGAGCGTTTCGGCCCGGCTCAACATCGCCTTGTTGGACCATCGATTCGAGGGCCTCTACGTCGGTCTCGCGGCGCGATTCGAGCTCGAAGACGATGGACTCCAGGATCTGTTCGAGTTGCAAGGGACCGGAGTCGGCGATGGTTTCGACGGCTTCTTCGGCGGCAGAGATGTTGTCGTGCAGCTCGGTCAATTCGTCGGCGAGCTGGCGGGTTCGTTCGTCGTCGTTGCGTGATTGCCAGGCGGGGATCCTGTCGCTGTCGCCGAGCCATTCGCTGAGAAACTGCTCCAGATCTCCGGCGAGGGTGGCGACGGCGCGTGGGCCGATCAACGTGTCGTTGAGCCGCGGCGGCTCATCCAACTGGAAGGGAGCGCGAAGGGAGTTGCCCGGCACATTCAACCAGGGGGGGAGATCATCGGCGATGGCGTGGAGCCGCGACTCGAAGTCCTCGAGCCGTTGGGCCAGGTTGTCGCGAATCTCGTCCAGATCTTCGTGCAGCCCCATCCGGCAGCGCCTCAAGATCTCGCGGAGGCGCTTCTGATCTGCGGCAGATGGGGCATCAGAATGGGGCATGGCAGACAGCTCGACGGATACGAAAAAGAGACGGCGGCGCAGAGTTTGGCACCGAACGCGCCGGTTGTGCAAGGCGTCAGAAGTAGTGCACGGCGGCGATGAGCACCATCATGTTGGCACCGGCGTGAAAGACGGTGGAGGCGATGATAGAGCCGGTGCGGTCGCGCAACCAGCCGAAAATCAACGACGGGAAAAACACGGCCCCCCGCGCCGGCGAAAAGCTCCCACCTACGGGCACGAGCAGATGGCCCAGCGCGAAGAATCCGCTGGTGATCCAGTTGGCCGTGGTAAACCCGAGAAATGTCGATGGTTCGTCATCTTCGGAGACGCCGAGCAGATCGGAGATCCGGGTCTGCAGATAGCCGCGGTAGAAGTACTCCTCGGGCAGAGCCACCAGAATCAGGTGGGTCAGCGCCCAGAGGATCAGCCACCAGTGGGTGCGATCTAGTTCGATGGGCTCATCGACGTCCTGTTCGGCGGTGCCCACAAAGACGCGGGGTGCGATTTCCGGATCCAGCTCACGCAGATCCAACTGCAGCCGATGGGGAAGAGAGGCGTCGTCGGGTTGATCGCGGGCCGACAACATCAGGCGGGCATCCCCCGGTGTCTGCGGCGAGGCCTGCCACCGCTCGGCGGGGTCCGTCGCAGTGTCGGGTGTCAGCGAAAAGCCCGCCGAGTGGCTCCAGACGAAGGGCCGGTCGCCCGTCGCTTCTAAGGTGCTTTTGTCCGGAGTGGCGCCGGACCACTCGACCCAGAGTTGATTGGAGACGGTGCGGATCTGGAGGATCTCGTCGTCCGGCTCGATCAGTTGGGGCGCCTCCAACTCCACGGGCCATTGTCGATAGTTGTCGATGTCCGGGCTGAACTGGCGCTCTTCGATCTGGGTCTCCCACACGTGATACCCCACCGCGTAGAGCGGAAAGACCACGGCGGTGACAGCCAGGCCGAGCCCGATGTGGCGCAGGGGAAACTTCTCCAAGTCGATGCCAAACCGGTGAAAGCTCTCGTTCTTTCTGCGCAGGATGATGAACGGCACGGCGATGAACACCACCGCGGC
>SKMT01000268.1 GCA_007120915.1 Myxococcales bacterium
AGTGATCGCAGACAATCGCCTGGAGTGGGCGGTGGGAGCCTACGCCACCTACAGCCTGGGCGCGAAGTACTGCCCGATGTACGAAGCTCAGCTTGCGAAGGACTGGGAGTACATCCTCAGTGACAGCGGCGCGAAGGTGGTGCTGGTGGCCGACACCGACATCTACGATCAGATTAAGCCGATGATCGACGAGATCGACACGTTGCAGCGGGCCGTGTACTTCGACGGGCCGGCGGACAGCGAAGACTCCTATGCGGCGCTGATGGAGCACGGCTCGAAAAACCGTGTCGATGCAGTGCACCCGAACCCCGATGATCTGTGCGGGTTTATCTACACCTCCGGGACCACGGGCAAGCCGAAGGGCGTGCTCTTGTCGCACGCCAACCTGATGAGCAACATCAACGGGGTACAGGATCTGCTCGAGATCGGACCCGATGACGTCAGCCTGTCGTTTCTTCCCTGGGCCCACAGCTTCGGGCAGGTCTGTGAGCTTCACGTGTTGTTTTCGCTGGGTGCGTCGATGGGCCTTGCCGAAGACGTGACCACCATCGTCGACAACCTCTCGGAGGTGCGCCCGACGCTTCTGTTTAGTGTCCCCCGGATTTTCAACAAGATTTACGACGGGGTACACAAGAAAATGGAGAAGGAAGGGGGTATCAAGAAGATGCTGTTCGACCGGGCGCTGGTCAACGCCAAGAAGGTGCGCGAGGCGAAGGAGCGAGGCGGCAGCCCCGGGTTCTTCACCCAGAAGATGAACGATTTCTACGACGGTGTGGTCTTCTCGAAGGTGCGTGACCGCTTCGGGGGTCGGCTCAAATACGCCTTCAGCGGTGGAGCGGCACTAAGCCCGGAGGTCGCCCGGTTTATCGACAGCCTCAACATCACCGTGTACGAGGGCTACGGGCTGACCGAAACGTCGCCGATTGCGACCTGCAACTATCCGGGCAACCGCAAGATCGGCAGCGTCGGAAAACCGCTTCCCGGCGTCGAGATCTCGATTCGGCCCGTGGAAGGCTACCCGGAGGGCACCGGCGAGGTCTGCGTGAAAGGCCCCAACGTGATGCAGGGCTACCACAACCTCGATGAGAAGACCGAAGAGGTGCTCGATGACGATGGCACCTTCTACACCGGGGACCTGGGTCGGGTCGACGACGACGGGTTTCTGTGGATTCTGGGCCGGGTCAAAGAGCAGTACAAACTGGAAAATGGCAAATACGTGGTGCCCGGGCCCATCGAAGAGCAACTGAAGCTGTCGCCCTACATCAACCAGGTGATGATCGAAGGTACCAACAAGCCCTACAACGTGGCGCTGATTGTGGTGGACGTCGAGTCGCTCGAAGAGTGGTGCGACGAGCACAACATCCCCCGCGAGGAGATGCTGGAGCATCCGCGGGTACGCCAGTTGTTCCGCGATGAGATCGAGCGGGTCAGCTCCGGGATCAAGGGCTATGAAAAGCCCGAGAAGTTCGCTCTCATCGACCAGGAGTGGACCCCGGAAAACGACATGCTCACCCCGACGCTGAAGCTGAAGCGGCGGGTGGTGATGCAAGAGTACGGCGACATCATCGACGAGTTGTACGACGAAGAGCGCGGCGGCGTTGCGGCGTAAGCCTCACTTCACCATCTTCGAGAACCGCTTGAAGCCCGGGTGGTCGGCGCTTCCCAACGCGTCGAACACCAGGGTTTCATAGTTTGCGATGGTGGCGCCGGCGTCGGCCATCAGTTGCAGCCCGTTGTGGTGGTTGGCCTGGGTGCGGCTGATGGTGGCGTCGATGGGTACGACCACGTCGTGGCGGCGTTCGATCAACTCGCGCACTGTGGTGTACACGCAGACGTGGGTCTCCATCCCGCAGACGATCACCCGTTTGGGCAGCTCGATCAGTTGGTCCCGAAAGTTCGGCGACGAGCAGGCGTCGAACGCCTTTTTCTCGACCCTGGCGGCGCCGTACTTCTGCAGCGCTTCGAGAAGTTGGTCCTCCGTCGGGCCCAGCCCATCGGGGTATTGCTCGGTGTAGATGATGGGAGCGTCGCATTCACCGGCCAGTTCAATGAGGGTGTGGGTGGCGTGGATGCAGCGCTCCATCTGATCGGCGTCCATCGCCTTCATCAGGCGCTTTTGGACATCGATGACCAGAAGGGCGGCGTCGTCGGACAGTGAGATGGAGGTCATGGCAACTCCAGGTGGGGGAGAGGAGTGAAACAAATCGAAAAGTTTGGCGTCTGCTCCAATGCTGCTACAGTAGGGAGAGTATTGGGATGTACCGACGGACGGCAAGCTGGTGAAAATGATTCCAAAAAGTTGGTGGGCAGTGCTGCTGGTGCTGCTCGTGGTGGCGTGCGGGGTTCCGGAGGATGACGATGCGGTGCCGGCGCCGATCGAAGAGTCACGGGCGATGGTGGAGGCGAATCTGTCGCAGCTCGATGGGGTGATGGTCGACGCCGCCCAGCGCCAGGCGTACCGCGAGGCCATCGAAGAGGTCGTCGAACAGCAGGCGGCGCGACCGTTTCAGCGCCGCGTCGACGACGGACTTCGCTACTCCACGGTGTTTCAGCGCGAGTATGTCGAGCCCGGGTACATCGGGGTGTTTATCGACAACTGGGGGCTGACCCCGGAGGGCGAGCGACTTCTGGAGGTGCTCGAAGACTCCGACCGCCACGCGCTGGAGGTGGAGACCTTGCATCTGGACCAGATCTACGACGGGCTCGAAGAGTTGGTGGACACCGACTGGGATGGGCCACAACGGGAGCGGTTTTCGCCCACCGTCGATGAGGTGGAAGCGTTGGTGGAGCTGGTCGCGGAGGCGAAGGAGAGTCGCAACGATACCAACGGGCTCGATGTTCTGATCGACGCGGTCAGCACCGTCGACGACACCGACGATACTCCGGAACGGTTGGGCAGATTTCGAGACTACAACCTCAGTGAAGCACAGCGGTTCGCAGACCGGGCGGAGCTGATGGCCTGGTTGGAGCTGTATCTGGCGGACGCTGCGCTGCGCTATGCCCGCAAGATGCGCCACAAGCACATCGATCGGGTTGACGCCGCCCGGCTCGCTGAGAAGGGCTCCACCGAGATCATCCTGGGGCGGATGCAACAGACACTCGGCGAGTTGCGCGGTGCCGAAGACCCCGAACAGATCGAAGAGGTGATGCAGCGTTTGGAGCCGTCGCACCCGCAGTACCGGGCGCTTCTGGAGGCGACGGATCGGTACCGGGAGTTTGTCGCCGATGGAGGATGGGATTGGGTGGGTACCTTCCAGATCGAAGAGGGGGCGACCACACAGCGGGCGGTGCAACTGAGAGACCGGCTGGAAGCGGAGGGCTATGATGCCCGACCCGACGACCCACCGGAGGACTTCGACGAACGGGTGATCGACGAGTCGCTCATCGACGGGATTCGCGAGTACCAGGAGACTCATCAGTTCGTCGCGGACGGAGAGCCGACTCCCGGGTTCTGGCGAAGCCTCAACATCCCGGCCCATGACCGGCTCGCCCAGATGGAGTTGACCCTTCAGCGGTGGCGCAACAGCAAGCTGGAGGACGACCAGGACTTTATTCTGGTCAATATCCCGCTGTTTGAGGCCGAAGTGTGGACCGACGGCCACCAGCGAATGAGCTTCGAGGTAGTCGTCGGCAACAACGAGCGTCGCTGCGACGAGGACAAACGGCAGTGGGTGTATCCCGATGCCACCCCGGTGCTGATGTCCGAGCTCGATCACATCATGCTCAACCCACCCTGGTATGTGCCGGATCGGATCGTGGAGCAGACGCTTCAGCCGCGTCTGGACGCCAACGAAGATTACTACGAGGAGAACAACTACGAAGAGGTCGAGCTGGCCGACGGCCGTGAAGTGGTGCGCCAGAACCCGGGGCCCGACAACGCACTGGGGTTGGCGAAGTTTATGTTCCCCAACGAGCACAACGTCTACATGCACGACACGCCGGACCCGGAGTTCTTCGACTTCGGTATCCGGGCGTTCAGCCACGGCTGTATTCGGGTGTCGGAGCCGATGGGGCTGGCCGAATTTCTGCTCGACTGGGAGGGGCGCGACGACGTCGACGTCGGCGAGATCACCGCCGAGGCGAAAGAGGCCGTCGAAAACGATGAGATCCCGCGGATCCGACGCATCGACTTTGAGCGCGAGATGCCCGTGTTTGTGGAGTACTACACAGTGTGGATCGATGACGAGGGGCGGCCCCACTTCCTGGCCGACATCTACGACAAGGACGCCTGGCGGCTCGCCGACGATCCGGACCAGTACTTCGACTGCATCCCGCAGGTTACAGCCGACGAACAGAAGGAGCCGGAGGGCGACGACGGCGAAGACGAA
>SKMT01000443.1 GCA_007120915.1 Myxococcales bacterium
GCTGACCATCAGCCACACCCGCTCGGAGACGATGTAGTCCTCCTCGGAGTAGTCGAACTGCTCGGCGGACACATCCACTTCCGTGCGCCGCGGGTCGCGGTAGGCGGTCAGAATCGCCTTCAGCTCGCCTCGGATCAGCTCCCAGCGGCCCGCTTCGTCGGCCAGCAGTTTCTCGATGCGCTCGGCTTCGGCGCGCTTCTCTTCGAGCTCGGCGCGGATCTTCTCGATCTCCAGTTTGGCGAGCCGGTACAGCTTCGTCTCCAGAATCGCGTCGGCCTGCTCGTCGTCCAGCTCGAACTCGGCCATCAGCTTGTCGGCGGCGTCCGATTTCGACTCCGAGGACCGGATCAGCTCGATGGCCCGGTCCAGAGCGTCGAAGATGATCTCGAAACCCTCCAGGATGTGGATGCGCGCGCGCAGCTTCGCAAGCTGGTACTCGAGCCGGCGGGTGACCACTTCCATGCGGAAGTCGAGAAAATACTCCAGCATCTGCTTCAGATTCACCCGCTCCGGCCGCGGCACCTGGGGGTTGTCCGAGGGCACCAGGCAGGTCAGGTTGACGTGAAACCGGTTCTCCAGCGGCGTGTGCTTAAACAGGTACGCCATCGCCGCGTCCGGGTCGGCGCCGCGCTTCAACTCCAGCACGATGCGCACCTCGTCGGTCGACTCGTCGCGCACGTCTCTCAGCTGCGGCACCTCATTTTTCATGATGTGCGAGGCGATCTTTTCGACCAGCGCCGACTTCTGCTGGTAGTAGGGCACCGACGTGATGACGATGTAGCGTTTGCGCCCCTGCTTTTCGACCTCCCACTGCGAGCGGGTGATCAGCGTACCCTTGCCCTCGGCGTAGATTTCACGCAACTCGTCGGGGTCGTTCAGCAGCTTGCCGCCGGTGGGAAAGTCCGGGCCCTCGATGATCTCGCCGACCAGCTCGTCGATGGTGGTCTCACGGTCGTCGTCGATCAGTTGAATCAGCGCCCGGACCACCTCTTCGAGATTGTGAGGCGGGATATTGGTCGCCATTCCCACCGCGATGCCGGTGGCTCCGTTGATCAACAGATTCGGCACCTGGGCGGGCAGCACCACCGGTTCGTCGGTGGTCCCATCGTAGTTGGCTCGGAACTCGACGGTGTCTTCGCCGATCTCGTCGAGAAGCTCGGAGGCCAGATTCGCCATGCGCGCTTCGGTGTAGCGCATCGCTGCGGCCGAGTCGCCGTCGACGGACCCGAAGTTGCCGTGGCCGTCGACCAGCGGATAGCGAAGCGAAAAGTCCTGGGCCATTCGCACCATGGCGTCGTAGATCGACTGGTCGCCGTGGGGGTGATACTTACCCATGACCTCACCGACGACCTTCGCGCTTTTCTGGTGCTTCTTCTCGTGGCTCAGGCTCAGATCGCGGTCCATGGCATACAGAATCCGCCGCTGGACCGGCTTCAGTCCATCGCGCACGTCCGGTAGCGCCCGGCTGGTAATTACGCTCATCGCGTAATTCAGGTAGCGCTCCTTGGTGGTTTCGTGGAGATTGACCTCTTCGATTCGCGGGGGCATGACACTCCTGTACTGCTGAGGTTGTGATCCGGCGCGGGTGGTAGCACAACGACGTGTTTGGATAAAAGGTCCATGCAACAAATTCCCCCCTTCTCTTGTTGTGCACAACGACGGCATTTCACCCCTGAAACCACCCGATTGAACGACCACCGCTGTGAACACTCGCAACCGCCGACAAGACGACACCCCCGCACCGTTTCCTCGCCGCCTGGCGCTGGTGGCGCTGGGCGTGCTCGCCCTGGTGCTGTGGCTGACCTTCACCGACGCAGATACCGCCGAAGAGCCGACCGAACCTCAACAGCAGTCCGACGATGTCCCCGCAGAGGTGCTGTCGGGCGTGGTCGTCGACGATGCCAACCGCCCCGTCGAAGGGGCCTCCGTCACCGTCAACGGGCGCGAGGCGACCACCGACTACGCCGGCAGTTTCTCCTTCGACGAGATCGACACCGGAACGCATCTGGTGGATGTAGAAGCCGACGACTACATCAGGCCCGGCGTCGGCGACGAAAGCCTGGCGCTGGTGACCATCGAGGATGAACCCGTCAAAGACCTGGAGCTGACACTTCAGCAGCCGGCGGCGATTTCCGGCCGGGTCACCGCCGGGGGCGAACCCGTCGAAGGCGCCGAGGTTGGACTGTGGTATCTGGAAGCGGCCGGGCTCGACGGCACCTCTCTCGATCCGTTCGTCGTCTCCGAGGCCGACACCAGCGGTGAGGGCGGAGACTTTCTGATCGAGGCGGTGGCCCCGGGACGGCTGGAAGTGGTCGTCGACACCGACGATGCCTTCGCCCAGTCCGAGCCGGTGCGGCTTACACCGGGCGATGAACTCGACGGGGTGACCATCGATCTGGAGCCCACCGGTAGCATCGAAGGAGAGGTCGTCGGCGACCCCGGCGCCGGGGTCGACGGAGAGGGCGCATTGACCGCACATTACGCCGATGAGCCGGGCGAAGAATTTGAGATCGAGGACGGTCAGTTTCTGCTCGAGCGGCTCGAACCGGGTCAGTACGAGCTGACCGTTGACGCCCCGGGCCATCACCTCAAGACCATCGAAGACGTCTTGGTCCCACCCGACGACCCGACGTCGGTGGACGTTCAACTCGAGCCGAGCCGGGGGCTGGTGGGGCTGGTCGTCGAGCCTGACGGTACGCCCGTGGCCGACGCCTCGGTGACCGTCGAGCACAGCGACGACGAGCAGATGCGGCGGCTCGAAACCGACGAAGAGGGCCGGTTTCAATGGGCTGAGGCCGACCGGGGAGAGTACACCGCCGTGGCCAACTCACCGCACCACGACCCTTCGGCGCCCACCACGCTGAAGCCCGACGAGGAGGTGGCGGTTCAGCTTCAGCCCGGCGGTCACATCACCGGTCGGGTGCTCGATGAGAACCGCCGGCCCGTCGACGAATTTTCGGTGGGCGTGTCCTTTCTCGAAATTCACGGCGAAGACCATCATCACGTCCGCGAGTTGCCCGCCGAAGCCTTCGACGATCGGCGGGGGCGCTTCGAGGTCGGCCCGGTGCCCACCGGGCGCTACCAGTTGACCGTCGACGTCGACGGGCGGCCCGGTGCCGTCTCCGAGCCCGTGGAGGTGACCGCCGGCGAACGTGTCGGCCCCGTGACGGTGCAACTGGACGCCAGCGCGACGGTGGAGGGTTTTATCACCGATGCCGACGGGTCTGCGCCTATCTCCGGGGCTCAGATCGTCCTCGATGATCCGGCCTCTCAAAACAACCCCTCGGCGCAGACCGATGCCGACGGGTTTTATCGCCTCGATGATCTCCCCTCCGGGGTCCAGCGGCTGAGAGTGGAAGCCGACGGCTACGTCACCGAGATCTTCGACGCCGTCGATCTGCCCGCCGACGGGATCCTCGAATACGACGTGGAGATGATCCCCGCTACCGGCGGGCGCGACGGGTTTGCGCGCCACGACATCGGTGCGGCCTTCGGGATGAATGACGGAGATGTGGAGGTGATGGCCATCCGTCCCGGCACACCGGCCGAAGACTCCGAGTTGGAGGTCGGCGACATCGTCGAAGCCGTCGACGGTCAGCAAACCGACGAGATGAGCGTCGACGAAGTATTGCAGCGAATTCGCGGGGACCGCCCCGAGCCCGTAACGCTTCAGGTACACCGCCGGGGGAGGGGCTCGCTGACCATCGATGTGGATCGGCGCCGTGAGTTCACCGCGCAGGGCGGTGGGGGATAACCCGCCCGTTTGATAGGCTCGACGCCGGAGAATGGCATCGTATTCTGATTTTTGTTCGCAGGTGCATCGGCGATGAGACAACGGGTGTTGACCATACTGCCCCTGGTGGTGGTGCTGACCATCGGCATTGTGCTGGCATGGGTGTTGTTCGGCTCCCAGTTTTCGGCCGACGGACCCTCTTCGGTCGGCGCTGACGATGAGACCGCCGCGTTGTCGGGGCGGGTCATCGACACTACCGGCCGGCCCGTCGGCGGGGCCAATGTGTTCGCCGAAGCGGCGATGACGGCCAGCGATGACACCGGGGCCTTTTCCTTCGACGAGCTGCCCGCCGGCGATGTGCGCGTCGATGTGACCGCCGACGGCTATCGTCGAGGCGGAGTCGATGAGTTGGGACGGCCCACACTCGATCTGGCCGACGGGGAGCCCGTCGAAGATCTGGAGCTGGTCGTCGCCCGGGCAGCTTCGCTGTCGGGCCGTGTCGTCTCCGGCGGAGAGCCCGTCGAAGGGGCGGGGATCAACCTCTCCTACGTATTCGCCGAAGGGCTGCAGGGAGAGTCGCTGGAACCGTTCA
>SKMT01000501.1 GCA_007120915.1 Myxococcales bacterium
ATCGCGCGGGGCTGCGTTATAGGTGCCGCAGCAATCGAAGCAGTATGATACGCCGCGGTCTGTTGCCGGGGCGTTACATTCATTGGACTGACCCGAGGAGATTTCATGAGTGGTGAAAAGATCGAACTGCGAGACGACGGTGATCTGAACGTACCGAACAACCCGATCGTGCCCTTCATCGAGGGTGATGGCACGGGCCCGGACATCTGGGCAGCATCCCAGCCGGTGTTCGACGCCGCCGTTGAGAAAGCCTATGGCGGCGAGCGCTCCATCGTCTGGAAAGAGGTCTACGCCGGTGAGAAGGCGAAAGACGAGGTCGGCGAATGGCTGCCCGAAGCGACGGTGGATGCGATTCGCGACCACCACGTCGCCATCAAGGGGCCTTTGACCACGCCGGTGGGCGGAGGAATCCGGTCGCTGAACGTGGCGCTTCGCCAGATTCTGGATCTGTACGCCTGCGTGCGCCCCTGCCGCTGGTACGAGGGTGTCCCGGCGCCGATCAACGAGCCGGAGAAGACGGACATCGTGGTGTTTCGCGAAAACACCGAGGATGTCTACTCCGGGATTGAGTACGAAGCGGGCAGCGAAGGAGCGGCGAAGCTGATCAACTTCTTCAAGTCCGAGTTCGATGTGGAGCTCAGTGACGATGCGGGCATCGGCATCAAGCCGGTGAGCGAACGGCGCTCCAAGCGCCTGGTGCGCCGCGCGATTCAGTACGCCATCGAGCGCAACCGGCCCAACGTGACGCTGATGCACAAGGGCAACATCATGAAGTTCACCGAGGGAGCCTTCAAAGAGTGGGGCTACGAGGTGGCCAAAGAGGAATTCCGCGACCACATCATCACCGAAGACGAGCTGTGGGACGACCACGGCGGCGAGCGCCCCGAGGGCAAGGTGGTGGTCAAGGACCGCATCGCCGACGCGATGTTCCAGATGCTTCTGCTCCGACCCACGGAGCACGACGTGGTGGCGACGATGAATCTCAACGGCGACTACATCTCCGATGCCGCCGCCGCCCAGGTCGGCGGTCTGGGGCTGGCCCCGGGGGGCAACTTCGGCGATGAGACGGCGCTGTTTGAGGCGACCCACGGCACCGCTCCGAAGTACGCCGGGATGGACAAGGTCAATCCCACCAGCGTGATCCTGTCGGGGATGATGATGCTCGAATACCTGGACTGGGACGAGGCCGCAGACCTGATCGTGACAGGCATCGAAGGTGCCATCGCCAGCAAGCGCGTCACCTACGATCTGGAGCGCAACATGGAAGGGGCCACTCTTCTGAAGTGCTCGGAGTTCGGTCAGGAGATCATCAAGAACATGGAGTGAGTCTGAGCATTGACTGCTCTAGAACGAAAAAAGCCGCCCCGGAGAGGGGTGGCTTTTTTCGTTGCAAACTTAGTGAACCGAACGGGACCCGTTACTCGACGACGGAGTATCCGTTGCACATGTCGAGTACGCGCACGCCGCGCTCGTTGTCTTCACCTTCATCTTTGGCGGCGCGTTGCTCGTCGTCGTAGGGGCTGGGAGCGTACAGCGGCAGGCGCAGCGCTTTTCGCTGCATCCCACCACTTTTTTTACGCTGGCGTTCAAGTTCGTCGAACAGGATGTGGTCGTCGTGGTACATCTGGCACTCCTCGCAGTGCGGAATGTGGCCGACTCTTAGTGTGAGACCTCCGATGTCCGCCACTGAGAACATCGGTCATACTCAAAGACCTAACGCACGAGTCGCTTACAGTCTTCCTGTATAAGTTTAAATTAACTGGAATCCTTTTCCAAGGAATCAATTCGTCTGGTGGTTCGACGACGCTCAGAGTAAGAAAATTCGCGGTAATGGTGAAGTTTTTTTATTCGGTGCGGGGTCGCGGAAACTCAGAAATCCCCCTGATCGCCGAATTTCCCCGTGGTGACAACGCTCGGCTCGTCGATGGACGATTGCCGGTGAGCACACTGGATCGTGCATCCGCTGGAAAACCGACCGGCGGTTGTGCTAGTCGTTCGCCATCAACATTGACGAAGCATCACTTCAATCAACTGTGCAACACGACATACCTGGAGAGGAGATTCGAATGAATTGGCAACGATGGATACTCACCGGCGCGCTGGTCGCAGGCCTGGCTGGCTTCGGCTGCGGGGATGACCCGGTAGAGGTCGGCAACGACGACGAAAATCAGCAAAACCAGAACAACGACAACCAGAACAACCAGAACAACGACAACCAGAACAACCAGGAAGAAGACGAGTTCGCCGAGGCCGCCGACGTGTGGGTCGGCTCCGACGTCACCGGTGAAGAAGACCAGCCCACGCCGGTGCCGTCGGGACAGACGTTTGGCGGACGATTCGATGAGACCACCGCCGAGCCGGTACACAGCTTTGCGGTCGATCTGCCCGCCGGAGAGGTCGCGACGCTGTCGATTGTGGACCTGGAGTCCGGTGCCGAAGCGCAGAGCAACCAGATTGTCGCCGCCGCCGCCGAGTACCAGCCTGACGCGTTCTTCGCGCCGACCCCGAAGCTGTTGCTGGCCGAACACCACACCGAGCGAGAGTTCTTCGTCGCTGATACGGCCACCCACACCATCGACGTGTCGGTGCCCGGTGGCGAGGAAAACGGCTACATCTTCGAGGTGACCACCGAACCGGTGGAGGTTCACGGAGATCTGGAAGTGCCGGGAACCACCGACGGAGACCTGGACGATGCGACCATCGACGTCTTCGAGGTCAACCAGGACGAGCTGACATCGGTGTCGATGGAGGTGTTCGCACAGCGCTCGCCGGTCGAAAGCTCGCTGGATGCGTGGCTGATCGTGTGGGACGCGGACAACGGGCAGGTCCCCTGGGATGGCACCGCTCAGAATGACTCGCAGAGCGAAGACGTAGTCGACCCGCTGCTCGATTTCGATTTCGAGCCCGACACTGACTACTACGTGATCATGGACATGTACGCCAATCACACCGATGCGGCCTATGAGATTGAGACCGGACTGCTCGACAGCTCGGCGAACAATCCCATCGCACTGGGAGATGGCGACGAATTCGACGGTCGGATCGAATCGCGTGAGGCGGAGCCGTTTTTCGATTACTTCACGGTCACCGTGGATCCCGGTCAGTTCAAGAAAGTCACCGTCGTCGGCGATGACGAGTTGCAACCGGGAATGGAGCTGAACGAAGACAGTGATGAAGAGGACATGTTCGCCGGCGCCGACGCCCAGGCCTATGCGGTCGGTGACACCGCCGGGGCGACTCTGGGTGTGGGCGAGGACGCCGACGACCCGGTGACCTTTACGGTGGACGTGACGGATTACCGCAATCTGATGCAGGACCCGCAAGACCCGGAGGCGACCTTCTTCGGAGGAGACGAATACGGCTACAACATCAGCGTCGAAGAGACGACCCCGGAAGCCACCGAAATGGAGTCCGGCGATGTCGCATCGGTAGAGCTCGATACGCCGGGAGAGATCGAACTGGTGGACGTGCATGTCGACGACGACCAGCTTCTGTGGCTGTACGGTGGATTGACCACCGTTCCCGAGGTCGATGACATTGCGGACCTCGATATGGTCCCGGTGTGGGCCTTCGCCGATGAGCATACTCTGGATGCCGCCAGTGTTCTCCATGGGTTTTTCTGGGGACAGGACCAGGACTACAGCGTGCTGATGCGTGACTGGGCATTTCGCGGTGACGACGAGGACTACGACACCGAGCTCGAAGCCTATATCTACGACGCCGCCGCCCCCGACTTCGACGACAATGAAGTGGAGATGGACGACGGCAACGAGTCATTCGACGATGCGTTGGACCTGAGCGTTCCCGCTCACATCCACGGTGAGTTCCCGGAGCCCGAGGACGACGGCGGTCGCGGATTCCAGCAGGAACCCGAAGAGGAAGCCGATCCGCTTCGCTACTACTTCACCATCGACGCCGAAGAGGGCGACCACATCGTTGCCTACACCGAAAACGGTCCCAACAACCCCGGGATCTTGAGGCTTCTCGATGACGACGAAGAGTTGGCTGCCGACGGTACGTTCTACATGGAGCAGGTCCAGGAGCCGGCCAGCGAGCAGGAGATGTACTACGACGCCGCCGTCGCCCTGCAGGTCGAAGAAGACGGTGAGTATGTGCTCGAAATCGAGCAGTACTGCCAGATGGGCTGGTTCGGCATGGAGTGTTTCCCCGGCGAAGTCGGGGTGAACGTCTTCATCGAGTCCTGGGACTGAGGTCGTCGGTTATTGGTTGTTAGTTGTTGGTTATTGGTTGGTGGTTGTCGGGATTCCGGCGGCCACCAACCACCGACCGACTAACACCCAACACCCAACACCCAACACCCGAG
>SKMT01000665.1 GCA_007120915.1 Myxococcales bacterium
CTCGTCGGGGGCCACACCGCGTTCGCGGCCACGCACGAAGGGCACGATGCAGAAGGTGCAGAACTTGTCGCAGCCCCGCTGCACGGTCACCCAGCCGCTGATGCCCGGTTTGCGGTCCGGGCTCAGCCCTTTGTAGGTCTCTTCGCGGTCGAGCTTGACGTCGACCACCGGGTCGTGTTCGACCTCTTGCGCCTCTTCGAGCAGCTCGGGGAGCCGCCGATAGGCGTCGGGGCCGACGACGACATCGACGTAGGGCGCCTTGTCGACGATGGTCTCCCGGAGCCGTTCGGCCATACACCCCGTCACGCCCAGGATGACCTCCGGGCGCTCGTGCTTGTACTGCAACAGATGGGACAGCCGCCCGAACACCCGCTGTTCGGCGTTTTCTCGAACCGCACAGGTGTTGACCAGAATCACGTCCGCTTCGTCCAGATTCGGCGCCGCGGTGTAGCCGCTGGTGCTGAGAATGCCGCCCATCAGCTCGCTGTCGGCCAGGTTCATCTGACAGCCATAGGTCTCGATAAAGACCTGGCGGCCGGGCCGCTGGCCCATCCGGGGCATCGCGTTGTCTTCGCCGTCGTTGGCGTAGGGGTCGCGCTGGGCTGCTTCCATGGTGGGGCTCTTCGTTTCGGGGGAGCTGCATCCGACGCGGTGTCGAACAGCCACAACGGCTGCAAAGTGGGATAGATTCCGCCTTGTTCGACCGCTTGTTGCGCCGCGCCCGCGATCAAGTGGGGGACATTAGGCGAGAGGCTGGTGGGCGTCAACTGGGTGGTGTTGTCTACCGGCCATTGGCCGGAGCGGAGGGTGTACTTCTCAGATCTCGGATTTCGGATTCACTTCTACTTTTACTTTCACTTTTGTCGGATGGTCCGCGAGCGACCTCCACGGGCTGCGCGTAAACCCGATGACGGAAAGTAGAAGTAGAAGCGAAAGTGAATCCGAGATCCGAGAGCTGGAAGGTTTGTTCTTGTGGGGCTGTGAGCCTCCCAATCCTTACCGGCCTCCCACCGCCTCCAGAACCGTCTCGGCGACGCATTGGCCCTGTTTGAGTCCCTCTTCGTTGGCCATCGGGTAGTGGATGCCCCCGTAGATGCGCGACATTCCCGACTCTTCGGCGGCCTGCTCGAAGTTGTCGAAGGAGCGTACGCCCAGCCCCCGATGCTCGTGGGTGCGATCGGTAAAGGACAGATCTCCCAGCTTTTCGGTCAACACCGCCGCAGCAGCGCCGGAGACCGAGGCGTGGCCCGAGGTGTATTCGGGAAACGGCGGGGTGTTGATGTGGGGTTGCCAGTCGGGGTCGATGTGCTCGTTGATGTAGGTGACGGGGCGGACCAGATAGGAGCGGTACTTTTCGTCCCAGCAGGAGATAAACGCGTCGTACAGGGTCACGCCGAGCATGGCGTACAGGCGGGCTGCTTCTTCGAGGTTGAGCTGTTCGTCTTCGATCATCTGTGTGGCGATGGCCATCCAGTGGCCCGGAGGCGTCGGTGAGACGCCGGGGTCGTCGGCCCAGAACTCGGCAATATGGGCTTCGTCACTGTCCGGTTGTGGAGTCTCTTGAAACGGCGTCATCGCCTGCTCATAGAATTCGCTTCCCGGTTCGGTGGAAAACTCCACCGGCGGCGCCGGTTGGCAGTCGTCGGACGCGTCCATCGCGAAGGGCTGGAGGGTGTCCCAGTGCGGCTCCAGCGGTTGCTGATCACCGACGGGCTGCCAGGGGCCGTCGACGTCGGGTGGGTCAAAGTTGGCGTCCGTTCGGGCGTGGTATCCGTCGGACAACGCTCGCTGTCCCACCGTCTGGGCAATGTCGACGCCTCGCTGTGCAGATTCCAGCCATACTGCGCGGTCGATCTCGTCGACGCGCTGCTGCAACAGATCTTCGGCGAAATCGACGAGATGTTCCGTCGACGCGTCGCCGTCGAACAGCGCCGGGATCAGATGGCCCAGCGCCGAGTACATCACGGTGGCCACGTCGTAGCTGGTGTCTTCGTCTAGTTCGGGTGGTGCGTCGAGTTGATGGAGTCTCTCGGCAAGCGGGCCGTAGTCGTTCATCCCGTCGACGGTCGCCTCATGGATCACCACGCCGGTGTAGCCGAGGATCCGGGAGGCCACCGGCGGTGAAATGGAGTCCTCCTCGATGCGCACCAGCACTTCGTCGACCCAGGGGGTCGCCTCATCGCCGGAGAGCTGTGCGGTTTCGCTTTCGGCGCCCGTCGTCGGTGAGTCGTCGTCGATACAGCCGATGGCGACAGAGACGATCAACGCCATGCCAACACAACAAACGCGGCGCACAGCCGGTGCAATACCCATGGGAATCCCCCCCGGTGGAGTCGTTCGTTCGGTTTCGACACTTCGGTATTCGAAAAGATAGACGCGCCTCGGAGGTTTTCAGCGTTGCACATACCCAAACGACAACGCCTCCACGTCGCGAAGCTCAAAGGCCTTGGGCGACCGGTCGCCGGCGCAGTGAAACCGGATGGTTTCGTCGAAGCCAAATTCCAACCGCTGTTCGTCGCCGTCGCGGCTCACGGCGGTGACTTCGACGGTCAACTGGGAGCGGAACACGTCGAAGAGACTGCGCGGTACATCGAGCCGCAGCAGTTTGAACCGGTTGCGGTCCGACAGTTCGCCGGCCGATGCGTCGACCAGGTCGCCGGAGACGATCTGACCGCCGTGCAACGCCAACAGATCCCAGGTGCCCAGCTTCGCCAGCTCCTCCCTGGCGTTGCGTACCGGGCCGTCGAGCGCCGGCAGCGCCGGTTTGTCGTCGTCGGTGCGGCTGAACATCGCCTGGAACAGCTTCGAGAAAAACCCGTCGTCCTCCGCCGCCGGAAGCCGCCCCATGAACTCGGGAAGCCGCATCACATCGACGCCCTCGTAGCCCATCAGCCTTTCGTCAACCCCAACCTGGCGGTTGAAGAACACCAGAAGCGTCGACAATTCGGGTACCTCCTCGATGCTGCGGCGCAGGTAGTTGTGAAGGGCTCGTTCTTTGCGCTCCAGATCGGAGAGCAGCCGGCCGTGGTTGATCACTCCCCGCCCGCCGCTTCGGTGCTGGATGACGTTGCCCGTCTCGTCGACACCGACGAAGCCGGCCCAGTTTTTCAGCTCCACCACCAGAAGCCGGTCGGGTAAGGTGATCACGAAGTCGATCTCGCGGCGGCGTTTGCGCGACGGCACCCGCACCCCGGCGAAGTAGTCGTAGGGCGTATTGCCGAGTCGGGTGGCGAGCATCGCCTCGACGTGCAGCTCCGCGAGCCGGCCCACCGACACCTCCGGGACCGGGTGGTGGCGCCGGCGGTTGCGGAGGATGGTCTGTAATCGGTCGGAGAAGGTCATGGGGTTGTGTTGGGACTGGAAGCTAATCCGAAGCTCATTCTATTGAGATCAACTAAGATTGGCGGGGAGAGTAACCGCCTGTTGTTGGTTTATCGTGCCCACTAACCCGTAGACGAGATGAAGGCACTCGACAAATACACGGCGGTTCAAATTACCTCCGACGGTCACTCCCACTCTCCCACTCCTCCGGCTGTCCCACCTCCGTTCGAGGGGCCGAAGGCGCCCTCGCTGTCCCAGTCGGGCGCTGAACTGCGCGCCCGAACTTGCTCGGGAGCCACGGTCTCGGAGTTCGGCGGCATTCGACCCCCGGCGCTGATAGCCACATCACAGTTTATCGTGCCCGGTAAAGGCACCCTGCGCGGTGGTGATTTGACCACCGACGGTCACTCCAACTCCTCCAACTCCTCCAACTCCTCCAACTCCTCCAACTCTCCATCGCTGGAAATTTCCTCCTGCCCATGCGACATTTTCGACCCGATTGAATGCACTGCGAACCGACGGAGCAACCGCGATGGAGATTGATGAAGCGGTCCAGACTTTGGAGATGGAGGTCGAATATCTGGGCGGGGAACTGACGGTCCAAGACCTGGAGTCGACCATCCACTCGGAGCGTCAACTGCAGGACCAGCAGGTCTCCGAGTTGAATGCGCTGCATGACCGGAACACGGAGCTGCAATCGTCGCTGGGCGAGGAGCTCGACAAGCTCAGGGACCTGTCGGATCACCTGGAGAGGGAACGGGAGCGAAGTGGGTTCATCTCCAGTCTGCGCGGGCTCTTTGCGTCGATGCCCTGGTTCGAGGGGCGGATCATCACCAAGAATTCAATCGAGGAGATGCTGCGCGCCCAGTACGAGGTAAGCGCGGTGAGAGTGCGTGAAGCCGCTGAGTTTGCCGACCGGCTGGAGGTCGCCCAGGTGAACCTGTACGACGAGATCGAGCGGCTGAACGAACGCATCGTCGAGTCGGCGAAAAACGAGGAGA
>SKMT01000485.1 GCA_007120915.1 Myxococcales bacterium
AGAGGGCTGAAGTCGAAGATGCCGATCACCTTCGGCGCGGCGTTGTTGGCCGGGCTGTCGCTTGGCGGGTTCTTCGGGTTGCTGGGCTTCTGGGGCAAAGAGCTGATGTTCGCCGCTGTGTTGGGCGCCGAATACGTCAACGTCTTTCTGATCGCGCTGGCGATGGGTACGGCGGTGATGGGCGTGGCGGTGGCGTTTATTCTGGCGCTTCGCCCGTTCTGGGGTGAACTCAGTGACACCCCGAAGAAGCCACATGAGGCTCCGGTGTCGATGCTTCTGGGCCCGGTGGTGCTCGCCTCGTTGAGTCTGCTGACGTTTCTGGGGCTGACCTGGGTCGACGAAATTGTGGTCCAGTCCGGTGTAGCCGCCATCTCCCCGGAGATGTTCGATTTTGAATTGTTCCCGATTCCGACCCAGTTTGATGCGGCGCTGGGGATGAGCATCGTCTCCATCATCGTCGGCATCGTCATCTACCTGAAATGGGATGCCGTGCGCGGGCTGATGAATCGGCTCGAATGGCTGTACGACCACGGACCGGAGTTTGTTTATAACATCGGGATGTACAGCACGCTTCCCTGGGTGGCGAACCGGCAGACACGGGTGCTTCAAAACGGATATCTGCGCTACTACATTACCACCATTTTGATGACCATGGTGGCGCTGGTGGGCTACACCTTCCTGCGCTACTACGACCACACCCTTGGGTTTGGGCTGGACGTGGAGTTCTTCCACTTCATCGTCGTCGGGGTGCTTCTTGCAGCCGCGCTGTTCGCCTGCTCGACGCAGTCGCGTCTGGGAGCGGTCGCCTCGGTGGGTGTGGTCGGATTCTCGGTGGCGCTGATTTACATCCTGTTCTCGGCGCCGGATCTGGGCATTACCCAGATGCTGGTGGAGACGCTGACGGTAATTTTGCTGGTGCTGGTTCTGTTCCGGCTGCCCGGGTTCGTGACGTTCTCCTCGAAGCTGGATCGAGTGCGAGATGTGGTGGTGGGTGTTCTGGTTGGCACCGTGGTCGCGGTGGGGCTTCTGGCGGTGGATCAACACGCCATCGTCGACGACGTCACCCAGATGATCTCCTACCAGCACATGCTGGGAAGCGAGTCGCTGGCGTTTGGACGCAACATCGTCAACGTGGTGCTCGTCGATTACCGAACCCTGGATACGCTCGGTGAGATCTTCGTGCTGGCTCTGGCGGCGATGGGTGTGTACGCGATGGTCAAATTCCGCGTGACGGAAGACGAAGAAGAGGAAAAGACGTGATCAAGTCGAAGTCACTGATACTGATTACGGCGACCCGGTTTCTGTTGCCGCTGCAGTTGTTGTTTTCGCTGTTTTTGCTGCTGCGCGGGCACAACGAGCCGGGCGGGGGCTTTATCGCCGGGTTGGTCGCCGCCGGAGGCATCGCGCTGTATCTGTTCGCCTTCGATCCGGCGCGCACCCGGGATCTGATCCGGTTTTCGCCCTACGACATCTTCGGGGTGGGCCTGTTTATTGCCACCATCGCCGGGATTCCGGCGCTTCTGGTGGGCGAGCCCTACTTCGCGGCGTTGTGGTGGCGCCCGGAGTTCCCGTTTTTCGGAGAAGTAGCATTGTCGACGCCGCTGTTGTTCGACATCGGCGTGTATCTGACGGTCATCGGTGCGGTGCTGGCGGTGGTGCTGGCGCTGGCCGAGGCGGAGGAGTGAGATGGAACCGCTGATGGCAATCGTGGTGGGTCTGCTGTTTGCAGCCGCCGTGTACATGATCCTGCGCCGCAGCATCGTGAAGCTGGTGATCGGGCTGATTCTGCTGTCGAATGCAGCGAACCTGGCCATCTTCACCGCCGCCGGGATGCGCGAGGGCAAACCCCCGCTGGTGCCGGATGACGACAACATGGTGTTTCCCGCCACTCTGTACTGTGACGAAGCCTGGGTGCCCGCCGATCCGCTGCCGCAGGCGCTGATTCTGACGGCGATTGTCATCGCCTTCGGAGTGCTGGCGTTTGCCGTGGTTCTGATCAACCGGGCCCATGAAATCGTCGGCGTCGACGATCTCGACGAGATGAACACCACCGACGAAACCAAGGAGCTGTAACGATGGATCCGATGAAGCTCGGCTCCGACATTCTGGTGCTTCTGCCGGTATTGCTGCCGATGCTGTCGGCGGCGCTGTCGGTGGTGCTGTGGCGGTCTCGTATCGCGCAGCGGATCATCGGTGTCGCCGGCACCTTCGCGTTGCTGGCCGCCGGCATCGTGCTGCTGATGTACATCTGGCAGGCCGGCAACGCCACCGGTGAGTTCGACCCGGTCGCCGCCGTGGTGACCATGGAGTTCAGCGGGTTCGTCCCCCCATTTGGCATTGTCCTCGTCGGCGATCTGTTGTCGGCGATCATGGTGGTGATGACCGGGATTATGGGCCTGACGGTGGTCATCTACTCTCTGGCGACCACCGGAGAGGGCTACGAGAAGTTCGGCTACTACCCCTTGATGCAACTGTTGCACGCCGGGGTAGCAGGCGCGTTTCTGACCGGCGACATCTTCAACCTGTACGTGTGGTTCGAGGTAATGCTCGTCGCCTCCTTCGCGCTGCTGGTGCTCGGCGGCAAGCGCGCTCAGATGGAGGGGGCGGTCAAGTACGTGACCATCAACCTGGTCAGCTCCATGATCCTGTTGACGGCCATCGTGCTTACCTACGGGCTGGTCGGTACGCTGAACATGGCGCACATCGCCCAGATCTTTTTGGATAACGCCGATGAGCCGATGATCATGGTGCTCGCCTCCATGTTCATCATCGCCTTCGGGATTAAGGCCGGTTCGTTTCCGATGTTCTTCTGGCTGCCGGCGTCGTATCACACCCCGCCGGTGGCGGTGTCGGCGCTGTTTGCCGGGCTGTTAACGAAGGTCGGAGCCTACGCGTTGTTCCGATTCTTCACTCTGATCTTCAGCCCCGAGCTGGCGAACGACGGGGTGTTCGACGCTCAGTTTATCCACGGCACGATCATGGTGCTCGGTGGGTTGACGATGATCACCGGTGTTCTGGGCGCTGCCGCCCAGTTTGAGTTTCGGCGCATCCTGTCGATCCACATCATCAGCCAGATCGGTTACATGCTGATGGCCATCGGGTTTCTGGGCTTCACCCAGACCACGGATGCAATCCCCGTGGAGGTGGGCCAGCTCGCGATCGCCGGCGGGATCTACTACATCGTGCACAACATCATCGTGAAGACGAACCTGTTTTTGGTCAGCGGGGTGGTGTTCAACAAGCTGGGCAGCTATCAGCTCAAACAGCTGGGCGGAATCTATCGAAGGAAGCCCTTTTTGGCGGCGCTGTTCTTCATCCCGGCGCTGTCGCTTGCCGGGCTACCGCCGTTGTCCGGGTTTTTCGCGAAGTTTTCGGTCATCCGCGCCGGTCTGGAGACGGTGCAGGGGCTGTTGGGCGTCGGTGAGACCACGGCGCTGTACCTGGTCATTGGCGTGGTCGCCCTGGCGCTGATCACGGGGCTGTTGACGCTGTACTCGATGGTCAAAATCTGGATGTATGCGTTCTGGCGGCCCGCCCCCGAGGACAATCCCAACGTCCACAAGCTCGAAGAGCCGGACGATGCGGACACCTGGGTGATGTACACCCCGATCATCTTGCTTCTGATCTGCACGGTGGTCATGGGTGTGTACAGCCAGCCGTTCTTCGAGGTGATGATGGGCGCCGGCGAACAGATGATTAACCCCCATTACTACATCGAGGCGGTGGGTCTGCATGACCAGATCTACCACTCCATCCAGGGAGAGGTGCCCGCCGAAGCGCTCGAAGAACTGGGAGAATGGGACGCTGACGACCTGGAGATCTGCAAAGAATGATACCCTTTACCTGGAATCTTCTGCTGGCGCTGTTGTGGATGATCCTCACCGGCGTGTTCACCGGCCCCTCCTTCGTCGTCGGGTTTCTGTTCGGCTATATCTGCCTGGCGATGATGGAGCGGCATATTCCCGTGCTCGACGGCTACAGCCGCAAGGTCCCCGGAACTATCGGGTTTGTGCTCTTCTTTATCTGGTCGGTCATCAAGTCCAACGTGCGAGTGGCCATCGATGTGGCCTCTCCGCGCAGCATCGACAAGAAGATCAAGCCCGGAGTGATCGGTCTGCCGCTTCAGCTAAATTCGCCGGTAGGTATTACGATTCTGGCGAATTTCATCACCCTGACGCCGGGGACATTAAGCCTGGATGTGTCCGACGACCACAACGTGTTGTACGTGCACGCGATGTACCTGGACGACGAGCACGGTCTGCTTGCCGAACTCAAAGAGATTGAGCAGCGCATCATCGCCCTGATGGGTGA
>SKMT01000270.1 GCA_007120915.1 Myxococcales bacterium
GCACCAGCCTCCATCGCAGCATTCTTGCACCGCTCCCACGGTGGTCATCGTCGGCGGCGTCGCCGGCGGCGCCTCCTGCGCCGCCCGGCTGCGCAGGCTGAACGAAGATGCCCGGATCGTGATGGTGGAGCGCGGCCCCCATATCTCGTTTGCCAACTGCGGGCTGCCCTATCACATCGGCGGGGTGATCGAGGACCGCGACGAATTGCTGATCCAGACCCCGGAGAGTTTTCAACAGCGCTTCGATGTCGACGTGCGCACCTGCACGGAGGCTGTGGATATCGATCCCGACGCCCGCACCGTCATGCTGCGAAGCCTTTCGGATAACGACGAGACCGAACTGAGTTACGACGCGCTGGTTCTCTCCCCCGGCGCCTCCCCCTTCGTGCCCCCCATCCCCGGCGTCGATTTGGAGAGGGTCCATTCGCTGCGCACGATCCCGGACATGGATCGGATCATCGACGACTGCGAACAGACCACCCCCGATCATGTCACCGTCGTCGGCGGTGGATTTATCGGCGTGGAAGTGGCCGAAAACCTCATCCACCGCGACATCGACGTCACCCTGGTGGAGATGAATGATCAGTTGATGCCGAACCTGGACCCAGAGATGGCCGCTGCTGTCACCGACGCCTGCGCCCGCCACGGCGTGGAGGTGTTGCTGCAGACGACGGTCACTGCCATCGAGGAGGGCGACGAGCGGCTGGGGGTGCGGTTCGGCAGCGAAGAGACCCGACCCACCGACATGGTGGTGATGGCGGTGGGCGTGCGCCCGGAGACCGCTCTCGCAGAGCAGGCGGGGCTGGACGTCGGGGGCCGTGGCGGAATCGTCGTCAACCACCGGATGCAGACCTCACAGCCGGGCATCTACGCCATCGGCGACGCCGTGGAGGTGGTCCATCGGGTCAGCGGCGCCCGGGGGCCGATGCCGCTGGCGGGCCCGGCGAACCGCCAGGGCCGGCTGGTCGCCGACGTCATCTGCGGGCGAGATCGAAGCTATGAGGGGCCGCTTGGCACCAGCATTATCAAGGTCTTCGACACCACCGCCGCCTGCACCGGGTTGTCCGAACAGATTGCGCGACGCCACGGAGTAGACCTCCGCGTCGCCTGGGTGACCGCAAAATCGCATGCCTCCTACTATCCCGGCGCCGAATCGGTGACCCTGAAGGCGATCTTCGATCCGGAGACGGGCCAGCTTCTGGGGGCACAGGGGTTTGGTAAGGATGGCGTCGACAAACGCATCGACGTGTTGGCCACGGCGGTGGCCGCCGGGATGGACGTCGCCGATCTGGAGCAGTTGGATCTGGCGTATGCACCGCCGTTTTCGTCGGCCAAAGATCCGGTGAACCACCTGGGGGCGGTCGCCGACGGCATTCTGCGCGGCGACCACCCGGCAGCATCCTGGAACGAGGTTGTCGAATCCGACGAAGACCGGTTTGTGTTGGACGTACGAACCCCGGAGGAGTTCGACGCCGGGACCATCCCCGGCGCCGTCAACATCCCCATCAACCAGTTGCGCGACCGAATCGACGAGTTGCCCGACGGCCACACCCCAATCGTGTTGTGCAAGGAGGGGCTGCGGGGATATCTGGCGACCCGGATTCTGGTCCAGAACGGCTACCAGGCCCGCAATCTTCTGGGCGGGTATAACCTGTGGCGGCTCACTGACGCATATGTGGCGGCGTGACGGGCTGGCGCCGCCGTCCCGCCCGCCCCGCCGCCGACCGGCGGGGCCAGGCCCATTGGCGTCCAACCGCTCAACGGGGATAGGCAACGCCACCGGACGGCCCGCCCACGGCCATCGGCATCGGGTGATCGCCGACATCAACGGTTCCCCGTACCGCATGGCGCTCGATGTCCAAGATCGACAGCGTGCCGTCGTGGCTGTTGGGTACATATCCAAACCGCCCGTCCACCGACTCCTGAATGAACCGATGTCCCCGGCCGGTTTCGGGATCGACATGAGCACCACCGACTGGAAGATGGTCGATGATCTCGAAGGCTTCGGTGTCGATCAGAGTCACCTCCGGGGCGCCGACGTGGGCCACCCCGGCGACCCCGCCTTCGAAGAACGCGATTTTGTCGGGTCTGGACTCCACCGCCAGCTCGGCGACCACGGTGTCATCGTCGGTGTCGAACACTATTACCTGGTCGGCCCCGGAACTGACCGCCCATCCGTACACTCCGTCAGGGGCGATGTGCAGGTACCCGCAGCGTTCGGATAACTCGATAACATCGACGATGGTGTTGGCATCCTCGCCGTCGGTGGCGATCACCTCGATGCCGGGGACGTCGCCGTCCACGCAGTTGTAGACCTGGCTGCTGGACGCGGCGTAGTCCATCCCGTGGGGCCGCTCACCGCCGTCGATCGTCGCCTCCACACTCAGATCGGCGGAGTTGATCACCGAAACGGTATCGTCGTTGATGTTGGAGGCGTACACCCGGTACGGGTCGGCGTCAGTGACGGCCATCTTTTTGTGGCCCTCCCCGACATCGATGGTCTTCTCGACGGTCAGCGTCTCCACGTCGATCACGGAGACACTGGCAGAATGGTCGTTGCTCACCCACAACTTCTCGTGGTCGGGCCCGAAAAACATGTGAACCGGGCGCACGCCGGTCTCCAACTGTTTTTCGACCTCCAGGGTATCGGTGTCGATGATGGTGACCACGTCATCGGTGGAGCTGGACAAGAAGGCCCACCGACCGTCGGGGGTGGTGTTGCTGTCGGTGGTGGCCACGCCGACGGGAATCGTCTTCTCCACCGTGCATGTGCGGGGATTGACCACCGACACATCCTCGGAATCACTGTTTCCGACAAATACCAGTTCATCGGCGGGGCCGTCGCCGGTAAGGTCGCACCGGTTCTCAGCGTCTGCGTCATCTTCGCCACAGCCGCCGAGCAGTGTTGCGGTGACAAGAAGCAGCGAAATCAACAGCGGGATCAGGGGCTTGTGGTACATCGTGGTGTACTCCGTGTACAAGAGATGGTGAATTGTGACGGTGACCATCCCCGATGGACGGTCACCGAAGCCGGCCGGGAGCACGATTTGACACACCGCGGTCGACTCCACCTGTTACGAACGGAGCAGGGTCCACAAACCCCCGCTGAAACATTGTCTCCTTCCGCCTCCTCTCTCCCTCACACATCCTGAAGGGCTGACATCGGCCCACCGATGACTGCACTCAGTCAAGAACCCGGACCATCCCGTCGATGGCGGCGTCGCCGTCGCAGTCGGGTTCGTTCTGGGTCGCCGTGACCGAGGGAAATTCCAGTTCCAGGATGTAATCGTCTGCTTCGACGTCCTCGCCGATTTCGAACTGGAGCGTGTCGACCGGGCCCAGATCCAGCGACTCAGCACAGACGTCACCGACAGCAGCTTCGGTGAAGGCGTGCCAGTAGATGTGGGTGGGATCCTCGCGTTCGTCCTGCATCAAGCAGTCGTCACCGTTGTCGGGTTCGACAAACTCGAAGAGCTGCTCATCGAATTTGACATTGACGTAGGACTGGTCGACCTCGGTGCAGTCGTCGGGGGCCAGAAGATGTATCTCAACGTCGACCACATCGCCCGGCTCGCCGGTGGCGGTCTCCGCGCAAATTGTCCCCTCTTCAGGGTCGTCGACATCACAGTGCGGATCGAGTTCCTCGGGCTCCACAATGCATTCACCGTCATCAGCCCACGAGCCGTCATCACAGATCTGAGGCTGGTCGCCCTCTTCGCCGTCACAGTCGACAATCCTGGTGTCGCCGTCGTCGCACTCGTCGTTGTTCTGCTGATTGTCGTTGTTCTGCTGATTGTCGTTGTTCTGCTGGTTGTCGTTGTTCTGCTGGTTGTCGTTGTTCTGCTGGTTGTCGTTGTTCTGCTGGTTGTCGTTGTTCTGCTGGTTGTCGTTGTTCTGCGGGTCGTCGTCGGAACCACAACCGACGAGACCACCCAGCAAAAGCATCACGGCGAGTACGATTGAAACTCTTCGGATCAGTGTCACGACCTACTCCTATTCGGGGGTGTTCAGAAATAACAAGGTCCAACGACGAACATCGGCTCAGAATTGTGGATGAAGCATCTACCCGATAGCTGTTCGTAATTGGGATTAGCTATTTAGCTACACCGCGTGGCGCTCGAAGACAACTTTAAGGAATGCCCCTGATTGGAACTCAGAAGCTGTCACCCCCCCCTCCCAACGTCCCGAGGGGCCGACATCGGCCCGTTATTTTGGGCTCGTCACGCTACTTCATGGCAGTCGTGCAGCCCCAGATTGAGCACGAAAAAACCCCGGTGTTCACCGGTGGCTCATCGCAGCGTCAGTGA
>SKMT01000581.1 GCA_007120915.1 Myxococcales bacterium
AACCTTGTTCCCCTTCGCTTCTGTCCCGCCTGGCCTCGTTGCTTTGGACCATAGGTACGACTTCACAACACAGCACAGCGCATACAGCGGACCTCCACAACGACAACCCGGTGCCGGCCAATACGACTGCTCAACTGGTCCGGCTCCGACCGCAGAATGTTTGTTCGAATCGTGCGATGTCATCTCGTCTCTCTCGTCTCCTGTCACCCTCGGACAATCCCGGCTTGCGCAATTGAAAAATTTACCGGGGCTGACCTCAGGCTCGATTCGTCCGTTTCGATGCTCGTTTCGATTCGCTGCCAGCGTCTTGAAGACACTGGTGCATCCCACACTACTATTATCGAAATTTTGACCCCCGATTTTGCGTATTGACCTCAAATTTCGACGATCACATCGTCGAAGATCGCACCGATCCCCCTTGCGACATCTAAAGATCCGAGGCCAAAAAACATTTTCCGGTTTCTTGTCGGCTCCGTTAACCCGGAGATTTCACGCAGATGTGTAATGAGACACGGCAGGGTCCACGCTCACTGGATGATGACGACCGACGCAATGTTGCGCATTGTTCAGCGTGAGCGACCAGCGGGAGCGGTGCAGCGCCAGTGAGCGTGGGCATCTGCGAAGTCGCAATAGCATTTGCGTGAATTTTCCGGGTTACCCCGACCTGTTCGCAAAGCTGCGGTTCATAGCACCAAGGCATCCCGAGCCCCCCAATCCCCCTATCTCCTTTTGGTTACACCGGGATGTTCGACGGTGTTCGGTCGCAACTCCGCAGCTATGCGCCACTATCATACTTCATCTCCAGCTTTCCGCCCCGCATCGCCTCAGCGACGCGCTGCTGGCAGATCAGCTCATGTTCGTCGGTGACCACGTCGAGCACAGCGTTGACGTGCGCGTAGCCCGCCAGAAGAGGCCAGGCGATGGCCCGTTGCGACTGGTCGCCTTCGCGGGCGATCCACCGGGTCATCCAGTGTTGAGGATTGACCATCAGAATCAGCCGATTATCGCCCAGGTCGTCGGGACGCCACAGTTGGCAGAACCGACCGGCTCGTTCGTCCTCGAAGGGCTGATCATCCACGCGCACATGGATGTGGAGCGTCGCATCGACACCGAGGTCCGTGTCGGGATGGAGCGTGTTGAGCCAGTGCTCCAGGGTTCGTTCGATGCACCGAACCGTCGTATTGCGCCGATGCTCGTTCTGCTCGCTGGTCGGTGCAGCTTTCTGCGGTTGGACAGACCTGTCGATTCTCTCGATACAAAGCTGGCGGTCGATCCACCGTTGCAGCACCTCCGGCAGCTCGTCGGCGACCATCTGGGGCTGATAGTCCAGCCCGCGTGACGCCGCGATGGCCGACCCGGCCTGGTCCTGGAAATCGTAGATCAGCGTCATGGCGCTGACCGGTGTGCCCCGTTCGGCGGGAAACAGCGGGGTGTTGAGGATTTCGACCGCCAGGGGATGTCGCACATTGCTGTCGACGGTGTTGTCGGCGCCGGCGATCAGTCGAAGCTGTCCCGCCGCAAAATTCAGAAGTACCTCCAGCGCCCGGTGATAATCCCGGGCGTCGGCATTGGCAGCCAACTGCGGAATCTGGGCCAGCAGTTCGGCGAGCACATCATACGCGGCGGATGAAACATTCTCCTCCGACTGCTCGTACTTCACGCCTTTTCGGAGTCGAACCTTGCCGATGACCCCGAAGTTCTGAGCTACATCTTCGCGACAGATGGTACGGCGCGTCTCTTCGCTGAACACCAGCACTGCCGGGCGATCCACCTCGGTGTAGGGCACGCCGATCACGCCCTGAGCCTGCTGGTTGTCGATGATCACCTGATGGAGCATCCGCTGCGGGGCCACATCCGGTTGTTCCACCGCCTCCATCTCCGCAGGCGACAGCTCGTATTCGGCCACGCCACACACGACGTCGCCGAGCAGGTGGAGCACGTAGGGGTCCATTTGAAGTTCGAAACCCAGGGGGTGGTCGTCGAGCTCGGCGACATCCGTGACCTGACGGGCCGACGCCCGGTTGAAGGTCGACTCCGAGATCCCCGACGCCCACCCGTCGAGCATCTCGACGTGGCCCTGGCGTTCGATGACCTGCTTGAGCACCGCCGGCGAGCAGGTTCGCCCGTCGGCGAGACCAAACAGCGGCAGATCACGCACTCTCTCGACAGCTTCTTGCGCGTAGTCGTAGTCATCGGCGTAAAACGCAAACCACTGCAGATGGCGCCAGGCCTGCCGGCGCCTCAGTCCCGTCTCCTTTCCTTCATACTCCCCGTGTTCCTCTTTCACGGTCTCCAGCAACCCGGCGACCAACTCATCGACAGCGAGCTTTTTGTGCTCCACATCGAAGTCGTCGGGCCTGCCACATTCGATCAACAGCGGAAAGTCGGGATAGCCCCTCAATCCCACCATTGGCAGTTCCAATGTCAGGACCCGCCTATCGGGCGCAACGTACTTAGAGGCCATATCTCTGGCGTTCAACTGCACGTACGCCCCGGAGCCGATCAGCGATATCAACAGCCGTTCAAGCGGCTCGTCGACCTCCAAAATCCGGCTTTTTTCGACCTGGTCGATGTAGTGATCGATGTCGGTGCGAAGCGCGTACAACCGACCGTGGCAGTCGTGCATCAGTTGCTCGATATCGCGAAGTGACAGGCTGTCGCCGGTCAATGTGACAACAAGCGGGATGTCCAACACCCGGTCGTCCAACTGGTCATCGACGATGGAAAACCGGATGCGCGGGTTGCCGGCACGGATGCGTTTGACCACCCTGGGCACCAGCGACGCCAACACCAGCCGGGCGGCGCTGGAGTTGGGCTCCACGTCGGTGCGAAGCGCGGCGCGGAGTCCCCGGTCTGCGACCTGCTCCAGCTCGCTGAGATGATTCTGGAGCACCCCTTCGGCCAGATAGCGAGCCACCGGCTGGTCGGGACGAGACTGAAGGGGGGGCGTCATCGTCTGGCAGTCTTCGAGTAAACCCCAACCGGGCCGGGCTCGTTGACGACTCAACGGCACGCTCCACAGAAGCTGTGGCGACAACCCGGCGACATCGATGACCACCACCTGCCCATCAGCGACGGCCGGAAGGTTTCCCTTCCACACCACCCGCCCGGCACTTCGAACCTCCACGTTGGCTCTTCGGCTCTCCCCGCGCTGATCCTGGGGGGTGTACACGGTGGCATGAATGCTTTCGCCCAGCGGATCGAGGGTCCGTTGTTTCCAGGAGGTCAGCGATTCCTCGTCGCCGGGATGATCATCGAGCAATTCAATCGCCTTTCGCAACGTCGGCATCGACGTTTCATCCAGCAGATCTGCGTCGGACAACTGAGGGCGTATCGAATCGTCGAGGGGAGAAACCGGGATCGCTTCCACGACGTCGAGAAACGATGAGTTACCCAGATCCACCGGCGCCGTCAGCCATGGCCTCGCAGGCAGCCGATCCTCGTTGCGGGTGTAGAAGTGAAGCTCTTCATCGTCGCCCAGATCGGGAACCACGAACTCGACGTCGCCTCCGGCCAGTGTCTTCACATCCTCCCGGTTTCCTTCGGGCACACACAGCACCGGCAGCCCCAGCGACTCACCGATCTTGAGGGCTGCATCGTGGGCCTCGCCCCGCTGCGCCGCTTCCGGGGGCACCATCACCACCCCGTCGACCTGGTGAAACAACTCCATCAACTCACGCCCCTCAATCTCGTCGCCCACAAGGGTGCGCACCTGGTGGTCATCTGCCTGCACGCCATCGGAGAGCAACTGATGGACGTAGGGCTTAATCCGCGCCCACATCTGGTCGTAGCGCTCGTCTTCGACGATGGAGCTGTGGTCCGCCGTCTTTCGGAGCCGGTCGTAGGTGACCACGCCGCCGAGGGTGTCGAGCCTGTCGCCGCCGACCTCGAAGCTGTGGCGCGTCGACTGAATCCACACCCCGTGGGTCAGAATCCGAAACACCGCCCCGGAGTGGCGCCGTGCCAGCCCAATCGTTCCGTACAGATCGCCCTCATCGAAGGAGATCGTCTTGGTGAAGCCATACAGCGACTTCGGGGTGCGCTGGCTCGAATAGCCAAATACGGGCTCGTGGTTAAACAGAATCGGCACCGGGGCGACGAGACACCGGTCCTGGACGGCTCCATACTCCCGGGGCCGGTCCTGAAACAGCGGCCGGCCGCTCATCCCCGACGCCCGCACGAATGTTCCCTCCAGAGGGCGGTCGGGCGTGCCCACCTCCACACGATCGTTCCCACCGATGGTGATCCGGCTGGTGCCCCCGGTGGTGCCGTCGCCGCTCTCGACGATGATCTCGTCGGGCTCGTA
>SKMT01000724.1 GCA_007120915.1 Myxococcales bacterium
ATGACTACTCTGCGTGTCATGGTGAATCTCCAGGTTGTTCGGTCACGATAGACTCCCGGCTATCGGCAGTAGATCGTTCGGTCACGATAGACTCCCGGCTATCGGCAGTAGATCGTTCGGTCACGATAGACTCCCGGCTATCGGCAGTAGCTCGCCTTCAACGCCTCACGCAGCACCTCGTCGGAGACGGGAATGGTGTAATCTCCGTCGACCTGCCACAGCTTACCCGGCCCCTCGACGATGGCCATGCGGGTGCCTTCGGTCAGATAGCGCTTGTTGTAGCGAAGCGCGGCGATGATGTCGTCCACCTCGATGTTGGCCGGGATGGTGGTGGGCAAGTCGTACTTCTCAATGACCTCCCGGTGCAGCTGGACCATCTCGTCGTCGCAGGCGCCCAGAATCCGGCCCACCCGGGAGGCGACCATCATGCCGATACCCACACACTGGCCGTGGTTCAGGTCATAGCCCGACAGATACTCGATGGGATGGCCCGTGGTATGCCCGTACTGAAGCACCATCGCCTCGCGAAGCTCCTTGGGATCGCTGGCCATCAGCTCGCATTTCAGCTCAATGTTCTTGCAGACCACATGCTCGTGGAAATCGGGGTTCCACAACGACCCGTCGTAGTCGAGCAGATAGTCCAGATACTCGCTGTCCTGGCCAAGCGCGTGCTTGATGACCTCACTGAGCCCGTCGGGAATCAGCCAGTCATCCAGCGTCTGAAGCACCTCCACATCCACCGCGATCGCATGGGGCGGGTAGTAGGCGCCGACCATGTTCTTTCCGCGCTCGCCGTTGATTCCCTGCTTGTGGCCGATGGCCGCATCGCACTGCGCCATCAGCGTCGTGGGCACGTGCACCAGCCCGATGCCTCGGTACAGCGTGGAGGCGATGAACCCACAGACATTGCACACCGCTCCCCCCCCCAGCGACACCATCACCGAGCGCTCATCGATGCCCTCGGCGAGCACGTGGTCGACGAGACGGGTGTAGTTGTCCATCGTCTTCGACTCTTCACCCTCGGCCATGACCACACGGCGCACGTCATAGCCCATCTCGTCGAGCCCGCCGACAAAATCATCGCCGTACAGCTCGTTGACCCGGGTGTCCGTGAAGACATAAATCGGCGACGACGCACTCTCGTCGGGGATCAACTGCAAGGTGCTGGGATTGCGCACGAACCCGCGCTGCACAAACACATCGGTCTGCACCGGCTTGCCGGTGGTAAACTGGAAACTCTCGGTGCGCGTATCGGCGGCGTCGTCGAAGCTCGGCGTGGTGACCGCGTCCTTTCTCTGACGGTCGCGATACTCCATTTCGGCGCGGATCAGCGCCGGAGGGGTGTCGATGTCGTGCCAGCTCGCCCCTTCGACGAACTCTGCGCGCACCAGCCCGTCGCCGGCCAGCCTGTCGAGCCCCTCCGTCAGCCCAGCGGGCTCCGTTTCGGTCAACACCTCTTCGAGCCGGTCGAAAATCGCCGGGGTCAACGCGAACAAACCGGCGTCGATCCCGTCGGGGTCGTCGAGTTCAGCATCGACGGCGACCACCTGGTCACCCTTGAGATTCACGTCTACCGCCGCCGACGGATCGTGCACCTCATCGACGGCCTGATCCACGAGCATCACCGCCTCTTCATCACCGTCGAATCCAGCACCGGCGATGCGCTCGATGAGCTGCCCGTCGAAACGATGATCGGCCATCGCCACCAGAAAGGGGTCTTCAAATTCGTCGCGCGCCGCCAACACACTGGAGGCCAGCCCCTTTCGCCACCCGTCGTGGTCAATGAAATCGACCTGAAGATCCAGGTCGGGGTGGTTGGTCAGATGGCGGACGACCTTTTCGCCTTCGTAGCCGACGACGACCACCGCGCGCTTAACGCCGACGGTCTGCAGCTTGTCGAGTACGTCCACGATCAGCGCCCGGCCCCCAACGTTGACCAGCGGCTTCGGGGTGGCAGGGCGGTCCAGTCGGGCTCCCCGGCCAGCCGCCGGGATCAGAGCTTCGGTAAACATGGCATCCACTTGCAGGCAAAAAAGAGCGAAAAAATTACGAACTGTGCCGCCCGCAAGTTAGACGGTGCCGTCCCGACAATCAACTCCGGGCTCTTCGCCCCGACCCATCGGCCCCAGCGGCACGTCCAGCGCTTCGGCGATAGCCCGCAGAATTTCGAGCTCACTCGCCGACAGCGTAGCGTCGGACACCACGCAGGCAGCACAACTTCGGACCACCACCTGCTTGATGTTCGGGGTGGCCACCGACAACTTCTCCAGCGCCTCACCGACGTCGTCGAAGCTCCAGGACGACGGCGCCTGAAACTGCGCATCGTCACGAATCATCGTCGGCAACTCTTCTCGTGCCTGCTCAAACGCCTCCACCACCTGCTGTGGGCTTGCCCCCCCGGCCTCCGCGACACAAGAAACCACCAGTTGCACCTCGTCGATCAGACCACGGAACGACCGGTACTGCACCACATCCCGATTCGCATCAAACAGCGCCATCTCAAGCCGATGCAGCAAAATCCACTCGATGATAAAATCTCGAAATGCCACCTCGCCGCTGACGTGAACCATCTCGTCGAGAAGCGACGAGAACGTGGCGTATTGGTCATCGGTCATCTTCCGCAGCGTCGGATACACCAGATCCATCAGCGGCAACTCCAACCGACGCTCAAGCCGCTTCACCTGGGGCCACAACCTGCGACACTCGCGGCGCAGCGCATTGCTGCCGGACTGCTGGACCACATCGGCCTGACGGGATCGGACCTCGGGGTCCGGGTCCAACACCAGAAGCGTGGCGATGGCGATGGTCTCCAGCAACTCGGAGCGCACTGTGCGCAGCGCGTCGGGAATCTCGTCGAGAAGCGACGAACAGTACACCAGGCTCTCCAGCCTCGGCTCGGCGATGTGTTCGACGACATCACCGGGATCGATGGTGTCGCCGGCATCGGGGTGGCGGCGGGCAATCTCCTCGATTTCATCAGCGTCCGGCCGGGGAGCGTCGATGTCGATGTCTTCACGAAGCACGATGCGATGGTGACGTCCCGGTTTTGGAAGCGCCCCCAGCGCCTCGATGCGCTTCGCCATCGGCGGATGGGTCGACAACGCCCCTCCCCCGCGGCGATACCTACCGGCAACATTGCCGAAGCACATATGGCTGATCAGCCGCGCTCTCGCCCCCAGCAGCCGCGAACCCGCCCCGTGACTGCGGATCTTTTCGAGCACCGAAACCATCGCCTCC
Source organism: Myxococcales bacterium (assembly GCA_007120915.1). Classification (GTDB taxonomy): domain Bacteria; phylum Myxococcota_A; class Bradymonadia; order Bradymonadales; family Bradymonadaceae; genus SLJM01. The sequence continues at coordinate 3,238 of SKMT01000724.1, forward strand.
GGATTGCGGGTAAACTGCACCGCCGCCGCATCGGCCAGGTATTCGCGCTGGCGGCTGATCGCACTCTTGATTCCCTCGGCGAAAGCGGCCCCGATCCGACCGAACAACGCCAGAACTGCCGCCGGAATCATCACGAAGGGAATCATCACACAGCCCATCGCCAGCGCCGTCGTCCCGCAGCCCACACGCCGAAACCAGGACGTCGGCGACGTCTCCAGGTAGGTCTTCCCCGCCCAGGATTGTTCGGCATCACTGTCCAGAATCGTCATCCCCGCCAGATAGGGCACCATCATGCCATAAACGATCCCGATCAGCCGCACGTTCAGGCGCATATCTCCGTTGAGAATGTGACTGAATTCATGGGCAACCATCGCCTGCAGTTCGTCACGACTCAACTGTTCGACGGCCCCCCGAGTCACGGCGATTGCAGCATCGTTGGCAGTGTAGCCGGCGGCAAACGCATTGATCCCGGTCTGCCCCTCCAGCAGGTAGGTGCGCGGGACCGGAATTCCGGCGGCGATGGCCATCTCCTCGACCACGTTGACCAGAACCAGCCGCTGTGAATCGTCGCTACTGGCATCCACCTCGGTGGCACCGAACTCGTTCATGATGGCGGCTCCACCCTCGCCGAGTTGCCGATGCTTGTAGACGCTGGCAGCGATGATAAACCCCGCCGTGGCGATGACCGAACCGACGGCCACTTCCACCCACGGCACCTCCCCGTATGCGGCGCGAAGCCCAATCTCCTCGACCAGCACCACGGTCAGCCACCATCCCCCACCGACGATGACAAATGTACCCACCGACAACGCCGCAACCGCAACCACCAGCAAAACGTACAACCACTTCGTTCGCCGCCGGGCACTGTCCTGACGCTCAAAAAAGTTGGTCCCTGCACGACTGCTCACAACAACCTCGTATCCACTGCGTCATCACCTTCATTCAATAGCGTTCCCCATACTGTCACCGATCCTCTCTTAATGCTCAAACAGCCACGAAAGCGGTAACTTCATCGGCTCTCGGATTTCGGATTCACTTTTACTTTCG
>SKMT01000036.1 GCA_007120915.1 Myxococcales bacterium
CATGAACACCAGCGAGCCGAGGATGGCAATCGGGATTCCCAGTGTGACCCAGAAGGCGAGCTTGACGTTCAGAAACAGCGCCAGCACCAGCAGAACCAGCGCCAGGCCCAGATAGGCGTTTCTCAACAGCAGGTCGATGCGCTCGGCGAACTCCTCGGAGTCGTCCTCCCACACCTGGAAGTGCACGCCCTCGGGCAGATCGTCTTCGTGTCGTTCCACGTAGTCGTGTACGGCATCGGAGACGTCCAGCGGACTCTGATCGCCGACGCGGGAGACCAGAAGCCGGGAGGCCTGTTTGCCGTTGAAATAGGTGATGCGGTTCAACTCGCGAAATCCGTCGTGAACCTCGCCCAGCTCGCCGAGCAGCACCCGGGAGCCGTCGGGGGCGGCGGTCACGGCGATCTGTTCGAAGTCCTCGGCGGTCTCCTTGCGCTCGTCGGTGCGCACCAGCACTTCGCCGCCCGGGGTTCGCAGGCTACCGCCGGGGATCTCAACGGCTGAATCCCCGATGGCATCGGCGATCTCGTCGAGCCGAAGGTTGTGGGAGCGCAGCGTCGCCTCCGGCACTTCCACCCCGATCTCCGGGGGGCGCATCCCCGTAAGAGCAATCCGAGTGATCTCCGGATCGTCGAGTAGTCCCTCGCGGGTCTGAGCGGCGAGTTCTCGGAGCGTATGTTCGTCGGCGTCGCCGTAGACCACCAGGGTGAGCACGCGGGCGCGGGCGGTGCGAAGACTGATGTCCGGGCGGTCGACGTCGTCGGGAAACGAGCCGATGCCGTCGACGGACGTCTGGATCTCGCTCATCACCATTTCTTCGTTTGCCCCGGAGGCGACCTCCACGGTCACCCGTCCGCCCCCCTCGCGGCTGATCGATTCCATGTTGTCGATGCCGGGGATGTTTTCGACGGCATCTTCGACGGGCTGGATCATCGCCCGTTCGACATCCTGGGGTGTAGCCCCGGAGTAGCTGACGTTGATGCGGATTTCGTGGAGTCGATAGTCGGGAAAGACCTTCTGGCGCATCTCCTGGGCCATCACGAACCCGCCGACCAGGAAGATGATCATCAGCAGGTTCGCCGCCACAGGATGCCTGGCCATAAACGCCAGAGGACCTCGGTAGAAATCGGGTGCTGACGGGTCCAGTACCGGTTCGGCATACCGGTCGCTCATCGCGGCGCCTCCCCGTCATCGTCGTCTTGCTGCTCGGGTTCGTCGTCTTGCTGAGTGACCTCGTCGTCCTGTTGCTCGGGTTCGTCGTCTTGCTGAGTGACCTCGTCGTCCTGTTGCTCGGGTTCGTCGTCTTGCTGCGCCGGTTCGTCGTCCTGTTGCTCGGGTTCGTCGTCCTGCTGTGCCGGTTCGTCGTCCTGCTGTGCCGGTTCGTCGTCTTGCTGTGCCGGTTCGTCGTCTTGCTGCGCCGGTTCGTCGTCTTGCTGCGCCGGTTCGTCGTCCTGCTGCGTCGGTTCGTCGTCTTGCTGCGCCGGTGCCAGCAAGTCATCGGGTGGGTGACGCGGAATCTCCAACTCTCCGAGCCGGAGTATGTCGACGCCCACCAGCCTGGCGACGTTGTCGAACACCAACACTTCTGAAGGGTCGCCGGGTGGGAAGGGGGGAGACTGTGGTTCGGGCAACTCTTCGATCTCCGTGCGCAGTGGCATCCCCTCCACCGGGGCGGGCAGATCGCTGAGCACGACGCGTTCGCCCTCGGTGAGACCGCGCTGGATGGTCACCGTGTCGGTGTCGCTAAACGCGATGTCAATGTCACGAATCTCCAGTCTGTCGTCATCGGTGACCACGAAGAGTTGGTCGCCGTTTTTGACGGCCTGCCGTGGCAGCTCGAAGGCGTGAAGCTGGTCTGCTCCCTGCAGCTCCACGGAGACAAAGGAGTTTAGCAACAGCGGGGCCTGACGAAGCGCCGGAGTGCCGGGGTCTTCGTCCAGCTCGCTGCCGGACAACGAGAAGGGGTCCTCCACGCTGACCAGAAGCTGGGCGGTGCGGCCTGCGGAGTCGAGATCGCCGAGCAGGCGGATGATTTCGCCGTGGTGTTCAACGGTCTGGGCGCCCGCTTCCTGGCGCACGATCGCCGCGGACCCTTCATCGCCGTCGCGGCCCGGCACCGCAAGCTGTGCCAGCGCTTCGACGGGCACCGAGATCTGAACCCAGAACTCGTCGAGCGCCACCAGAGTGCCTGCCGCCGAGGAGGGGGAGACAAGTTGGCCCGGCTCCAGCTCCGCTTCCTGAACCAGCGCGGTAAACGGGGCGTGGACCCTGGTGCGCTCCAGATCCAGCTTCGCCTGGCGCAGGTTCTGTTCGGCGCGGTGAATCTCAAGCTCCGCCTGTTGTTGCTGGGGCTGGCGAAGTGCCAACGGTGGTGGTTCCTCGTCGGGTTCTCCGAACCGCTCCCACTCTTGTTCGGCGACGACTTGCCGGCCCTTCTCTTTTTCCAGATCGGCGTTTGCCAGATCGACGTCGGTTCTCGCTTGTTCGACAGCCAGTTCGTAGTCTCGGGGGTCGATCTCGAACAGCGGTTCGTTTTCCTGGACCACCCCCCCGGCGACGAAACCTGGATGGCGCTGTGACACTCGTCCCGAAACCTCCGGTTCCACCGTGACCTTCCGGGCTGGAACCACCACTCCCTGGGCTTCGATGCTGGGGTAGGTGTGCCGTTTTTCGGCTTCCACGGCCGTGACGAGCTGGGCGGTGTCGATGTCGTCGCTGCGGTCGGCCTCTGTGGAGGTGAGCCATAACACCAGAGCGACGACAACGGCGACGCCGATGATCACGGCGGCTCCGAGGGTGTTGAGCTGTCTGGTCGACCAATCTTTCATGATGGTTCGTCCCCCTGGGAGCCGTCGTCATCTTGTTCGGCGTCGTCTTCGCCTGGCTCTTCCTGGATCGAAGGGGTGGGCCAGTGGCCGCCGGCGACGCGGCACAGTTGGATCCGCTGAGACAACACGGCGCGCCGGCTTTCAAGCTCTGCGAGCTCCAACTGCTGGACGGACTGCAGCGCGGTGAGCACGCGCAGATAATCCAGGATTCCCGCCCGATACTGCTCACGGGCGATGTCGAGCGCCTCTTCCGCCGAGTCGAGCTGGCGACGCTGTGCCTGGAGAATGTCGTACAGCCCTTCGCCGCGCACCAGCGTATCCTCCACCTCTCGGATTGCCTCCAGCAGCACCGCTGAAAACTCAAAATAGCGCTGTTCGAGCAGCGCCTCTTCCTCGTCGATCCTCGCCTGCAGCCGGCCTCCTTCCCAGATAGGCTGGGAGGCTTCGGCGACGGCGGTGATGAACAGTGAAGTGAAAAGCCGGGCGAGGCTGGTGGCCTGAAGCCCCAACTCCGGGGTCAACTGAAGGCTTGGCAGCCGCTGAAGAGCTGCGGCGTCGACATCTTCGAAGGCAGCGATCACGCGCAGCCTGGCGGCGTGCACGTCAGGGCGATTCTCCAGCAGATCGGCCGGTGTGGTATCGGTGACCGGGGGAACCTCCTCGGGAAGCTCATCGGCTATCGGCGGTGCGAACTGTCCGGGGGGAAGTCCTTTCAGCGTCGCCAGTGCGTTGATCGCCAGCTCTTCGTCCAACTCCGCGCGGCGGCGCATCTCCTGGAGTTCCTCGATCTGCTGGCGTTGCTGGACCACGTCCAATCCTTCGGCCATCCCCTGGGCCTGGCGCACTTCGGTCAGCTCCAGAAATGTTCGCGCCGCGCGCAGTTGATCGTCGATCAGATCGAGTTCGACGCGGATGCGCGCCAGCTCGTAGTACTGCTCGGCCGTTTCGGCAGCCAGAGCCATCTCCAGCGCCCGCAGATCCGTTTCGGTGGCCTCCATCTCGGTTTCGGCGCTGGCGATTTGATGGGCGATTCGGCCCCACAGATCGACTTCGTAGGCCGCGGGCACCGAGATCTTCGTGATCGGGTTCGGGAACGTCAATGTGGCGCAGCTCCAGGCCATCGCGAGCGAGCCGCTCAGCAGCTACCTGTTCATCTCGCCCGACGTCGATGGCGGCGACCTCGATGCGGCCTTCGAGGCCCTCGGTGAGGCGCTCATCCAGCCGGCCGGTACCGGCATCACGGTGGTCGACACGGTGAACCCCAACTTCGTCGTCAGCAACGCCGTCGCGAACAAGGGCAACGTGCTGGTGGCCGGCAACGTCCTGACCTGGACGATCGACGAGCTCGGCACCGAGACCGCGACGCTCACCTACGACGTGACCCACGACGACACCAAGCCCGGCGGGAACCAGGCCGTGAACACGTCGGTGACGTACAGCGACGATCAGGGC
>SKMT01000243.1 GCA_007120915.1 Myxococcales bacterium
GGTGGGTGTGATGGCCCAGCGGCTGCTGCGGATGATCTGCAAGAAGTGCAAGACCCGCACAGAGCTGACGGAGCAGCAGGTCAGCCTGCTGAACATTAATCTGCCGCCGAACGCCGATCAGAGCCTGCCGGTGCACTACGGAAGTGGTTGCGTAAAATGCCGAGGCACCGGTTACTACGGGCGAACGGCGATCTTCGAGCTGCTGCCCGTCGATGACGTGATCCGCCAGATGATCGCCGACGAGGTACCGGCCCCGGAGATCCGCAAAGCGGCCCGGGCCAACGGGATGATGTCGCTCAGAGAGGCGGCGATCAAAAAGATGGCCCAGGGAAAAACGACCTTCGAGGAAGTGATGAGCATCGTGTCGGACGACAGATAATGAAGAAGTGGATCTACATCATCGCCTCGTCGACGGCGGCGCTTCTGGTGGTGGCGATGATCACGGCGGCGGCGATCTGGCCGGTGGTCGATGAGGTGGAGACCGGGGTGACCCCGGAGTATCCGGAGGTTCAGCCCTACTACTACTCCACCGACCCGGACCGGATCTACGACGAGGCACAGGCGGCGGTCGATGATCTCGACGGCTGGAAGCTCGTCGGCGGTGAGAGCACGACCCGGCGCGTCGAGGCGACGCGTCCGGTGCCGGTGTTTGGCACGGACGACACGGTGACGATTCGGGTGGAGCCGGTCACCGAATTCGTCGCCCAGGTTCACGTGCGAAGTAGCTCCGATCTAGGCCCGGCGGACTTCGGGCGCAACGCCCGCAATATCGAAACGTTCTTCGGGGAGCTGGACCAGCGGCTGGGGTCGGTGCGCTTTGATCCGGACGCTTCAGGGGAGGAGGACGACGCGGAGGACGCTGAAGAGGAAGGGGAGATGCAGGAGGATGCCGGGCAGCCGGAGGGATAACGGTTTACCGGATCTGGTGGATCGTTGCTCCGAAATTCGCCAGGTTTCCGATTTCTGATTTCCGAGTTCCGATTTATTTCAAATTTGCCTTCGTCTGGTGATTTGCGAATAACCAGTGGTGTTTGCACGAGAACCCGGAGACGAAGGAAAAGTAAAAGTCCATCGGAAGTCGGAACTCGGAACTCGGAAGTCGGAAACGTTCGTCACGGCTTCCCTCCCCACGAGGCACGAGTGGGGAGGTGCCGCGAAGCGGCGGAGGGGCCCGTCGCAAGCCAGAAACTTCCCAAAAAATTTGCCATCCCGCCATTCTGGCACGATATTTGAAGTGCATGAATGGCTGCGCAGGCCAATGACCACTGATGATGCGATGGCACCGATGGATGGCAGAGACGACAACAGCAGAAGCCACAGGGGGGTAGGTGTGCAGGCAGCGTTGATGATGGCGGCGGCAGTACTGATGCCGTCGACGGCAGTGGCGCTGCCGGTGGAGTCGGCGTCGGGCGTGGCGATGTACACGGCGGTGGCGGTGTTGGTTGTCGTTGTGGTTGCAGTGATCGCGTCGTTGGGGTTGAATCTGGCCGTTCAGTTCGGGTTTATCGGCAGCGAACGGGAGGTGGTGGTTCGCCGCCGGCTGCGCGTCGCCTTCGGGATGACCTTTCTTCTGGCAGCGATTACCCCCTATGTGGCGCTGAACTTTTCGGTGGTGTCGCTGGTGGTGTTTATCGCCGCCGCCGGGGTGGTGGTCGCCGCCTGGGTGTGGGGGGCGAGTCGACGACGCACGGTGAGTTCGGAATCAACTTCGCTGTAAGCGTCGTTACACGGTTGAATCAAAGTGGTGACGGGCATATCGTCAACCGATGGAAGTGTCGGGTCACACCCATTTATTCAGCCGATCTATGAGAGAACATCACAACACTGCGGGGGTATCCACCGGGATGGTGCTGGTGGCCATGGCTGTGGTCTTCGCCGCCGGATGTCCCTCCTGCGAGCAGACTTTCGATGAGGTCGACGACGGGTTCGTAGTGCTGATGGACGCCTCTCCCGACGGGCTGGACCCGCGGTTTGCCACCAGCGATGCCAGCGCCAAGCTCGCGGCTCTGATGTTCGAGGGGTTGGTGACCACCGATACCGAAGACGGCACCCTGGAAAAACGGCTGGCGAAGCGGATCGAGCAGCCGGAACCGACGCGCTACGAGGTTCAGCTTCGCGACGATGCGGTGTTTCACGACGGCGAACCGGTTACCGCCGACGACGTCAAATACACCTACACCACCCTCGAAGAGGTCGGATCCCCGCGGGTGGAGATGCAGCGCCGCATCAAAGAATTCGAAATCATCGACGACCACAACTTCGCGATCACCCTGGAGCGTCCGCACGCCCCCTTTGAGCAGGATATGTCGCTGGGTATTGTGCCGCGGCATATCTGTGAGGGCCATGATCAGTGCCCGGGCGACCCGGTGGGCACCGGCCCCTTTCAGTTCGAGAACCGCCCCGGCGAGCTGGAAGTGGAGATGTCGGCGTTCGACGACCACTTCTCGGCAAATCCTCAGATCGAGCGGCTGATCTTTCGGGTCATCCGCGATGACAACGCCCGGCTTCTGGCACTTCTGGGCGACACCGCCGACCTTGTGCAAAACGCGGTCTCTCCGCTGATGCTGCCGGTGGTCGAGGACGAAGACCAGTTCGAAATCCAGCAGGATCCGTCGGTGGCCTACACCTACCTGTCGATGAATCTGGAGCATCCCGTACTCGGCGAGCGCAAGGTGCGCGAGGCGATTGCTCACGCGATCAACCGCGACGAGATCATCGAGCACAAATTTCGGGGAACTGCCCGCCCCGCCACGGGGCTTCTGGTCCCGGAGCACTGGGCATATGAGGGGGATGTCGCCACCTTCGAGCACGATCCGAAGCGCGCCAAACAGCTTCTCGACGAGGCCGGGTTCACCGCCGACGATGGTGAATGGCGATTTGAAGTCGAGTTCAAGATCACGGCCAACGCCTTCCGCCGCTCCATCGCCAATCTGATCGCTCAGCAACTCGGCGAGGTCGGCATCCACGTGCGGGTACGCGCCTACGAGTGGGGCACGTTCTTCAGCGACGTGCAGCGGCGCAACTTCGAGATTACCAGTCTGCAGTGGCCGTCGATCCAGGAGCCCAATATGTTTCGCTGGATCTTCCACTCCGAGATGATTCCCACCCCGGATGCCCAGGCCACCGGCGCGAACCGCGGCGGGTTCAAAAACGATCGCGTCGACGAACTACTCGACAAGGGCAAGCGCGAGACCGACCAGAAACGCCGCGCCGAAATCTACGGGGAGGTCCAGCAGATCCTCGCCGAAGAGCTTCCCTACGTGTCGCTGTGGCACGAGGACAACGTGGCGGTGTTGCGCGAAGGCATCGAGGGCTACTACACCACGCCCAACGCACGGTTCGACAGTCTCCGCTCCGTGGTGCCCGCCCCCGACGATGAATCCTGATGCCGAGCAGTCGATGAGCCAACCACCACCGGCGAACTCCAAACGCCGCGATGTGCTCACTGTGGCCATCGCCGCCATCATCGCCCTGATGCTGGGGGTGAACCTGTTTATGTTTTTCGATGACGGCCCCGACGAAGAGCTCGTCGCCGCCGACGCTCCCGGGTTCGAGTTGCCCGTCATGGACGGCGACGGCGAGACGGTGGCGCTCGAAGAACTGACCGGCAAGGTGGTGCTCATCGACTTCTGGGCGACCTGGTGTCCGCCGTGCCGCGACCAGATGCCCGAGCTCGAGGCCATCGCCGACGACCCCGAGCTGGAGGACCAGGTCGCCGTGCTGTCGGTGAACACCGACCCGGACACGGAGGACCGTTTCGAGCTGATCGAAGAATTTATGCGGGAAGAAAACCTCGAGCTGCCGACTCTGATAGATGACGGATCAACTCAGGCGGCGTACCGGGCGGGCACAATCCCCACCCTGGTGGTCGTTGACCCCGACGGGCAGGTCATCTACGTCAGCGAAGGCGTGCACGACGAAGAGAGGCTCCGAGAACTGGTCGAAAAGGCAGCAGACGGGCGCTAGGCGCTAGTTGTCTAGGCGCTAGTTGTCTGGGCTCTGGGCTCTTGGCGCTAGGCGCTAGTTGTCTAGGCGCCCAGAGCCCAGCACCCAGCACCCAGCACCCAGAGCCAAGCACCCAGAGCCAAGCACCCAGAGCCCAGCGCCAAGAGCCAAGCACCCAGAGCCCAGAGCCCAGAGCCAAGCACCCAGCACCCAGAGCCCAGCGCCAAGAGCCCAGCACCCAGCACCCAGAGCCAAGCACCCAGAGCCAAGCACCCAGAGCCCAGCGCCAAGAGCCAAGCACCCAGAGCCCAGAGCCCAGAGCCAAGCA
>SKMT01000452.1 GCA_007120915.1 Myxococcales bacterium
CCCCGCAAACCAGAAGAGTTACTCACCGCAGCACGGCTTCCCTCCCCACGAGGCACGAGTGGGGAGGTGCCGAACGGATGTGAGGCGGAGGGGCACCCCGCAAACCAGAAGAGTTACTCACTCCACAGCCACCTGAACCGTCTCCGCTCGCCCTCCCGCGTCAGTGACCACGAACTCGTGTTCGCCTTCCACCGGCTTCCACCAGACTCGTTCGCCGTCATCGACGCGGGCCAGAAACCGGCCGTTGACGAACCAGTTCAACTGCCCGCCGTCGCCGTGCGCCTCCAATGGAATCTTCTGGGATTGGGCGGGCACTCCGGGCATCAGCGAAATCGTGGTGCCGTTGGGCGGGGAGCTGATCGACGGGCCGTCGCCGCCGGTGCGAGCCCGGCATTCGGGGGCGAAATCGGGCATCGGGTCTTCGCCGTGGCCGGTCAGCTCGAAGTAGGAGCGCACCGACGACGGCAGGCGCACGAAGGTTTCGGTCTCCACCTGACGGTCGCCGCGGCAGGCGGGGGTGGTCGCCTCGCCGGTGTGCACGTCGACGTCGATCTCGGCGTGGTAGGGACAGGGTTCGGTGGGCACCGAGCTTCGGGGGTGATGCACCGTCTCGGTCTCCTCGCACGCGGAGGTGGGCAGATGCCCGGAGAACGAGCAGACCTCGATGCTTCCCAGGTCTTCGGGGGGCGGCTCCCAGTCAGCGCCGGTGGCCCGGTCCACCGACTCGATGATGTCGAAGAACAGCGGTGCCGCCGCCCGTTCGCCCACCAGATTGCGACCGGGCCGGTGGTCCAGGTTCCCGGTCCACACCACCACCACGTAGCGGGGGCCGAACCCGGCGGTCCAGGCGTCGCGAAAGCCCATGGAGGTGCCCGTCTTCCAGGCGTAGGGCGACGGGCCGCCCCGAAGGGCGATCCGGCCCGGGAATCCCGGGCGGTCACGCCCCTGCATAATCCGGGTGACCATCCAGGCCGCCTCCGGTGAGATCGCCCCATGCATCAGCGTGGGCGCAAGCCGGTCGGTGTCATCGCCGAGCATGCGCACGTCCACCGCATCACCGCGTCTGGCGAGCGACGAGAACATGGTCGCCACTTCCAGGGGCGTCGCATCAACTCCGCCGACGGCGTAGGAGAGCCCGTGGTCATCCGGCGGCGCATCGGGGTAGGGAGCGCCGATGCGGTGGAGCATCACCAGAAAATCGTCGACGCCCACGTCATTTAGAAGATTGACGAAGGGGATGTTCAGCGAGCGCTGGAGCGCATCATCGAGCCGCACCAGCCCGTCGTAGTTGCCGTGAAAGTTCTGGGGGCGATACCCGCCGAAGTCCACGGGAATGTCGGGAATCCGCATCGACGGGGTCGCCTCGCCCTTGTCGATAGCCCGCGCCAGCAAGAAGGGCTTGAGAAGCGAGCCGGTGGACCGCGAAGCGTCAAACGCGGCGATGTCCTGGCCCGGCGCGCCGGTGGAATGCTCGAAGTTACCGACTGCGGCTTTCAACTCGCCGGTGCGGTGGTCCATCACCACCGCCGAGGCGTGGTCGGCGCCGAGCCGCTCGATGTCGGCGCGGTGGCGCTGGAGGCGACGCTCGACGATCTGTTGGGTCGACCGGTTTACCGTCGTCTCGATATTCGGCGCGTCCGGGTACCGGTGTTTCAGCCGGTGCGCTACGTGCGGGATCTCCCGGGGCATCCGCTCAAACCCGGTGGGCACCGGCTGGGCCTCGACCACCTCAAGCGCCTCGTCGCGCCCGATGCGCTCGGAGACCATCCCCCGCGGCAGCGCATCTTCGTCGAACAACTGCGCGGCGATGTCGTTTCTCGCCGACCGAAGATTCGCCTCGTTGTTCGGCGACGGCGTTCTCAGGTGCGGGGCCTGGGGCACAGCCAGAAGCGTCGCGATCTGAGCGGCGTCCAGATTCGAGGCGTCGTGGCCGAAATAGACCTGCGCGCCCGTCTCCAGCCCCTCGTAGTTGTGCCCGAAGGGAAGCAGATTCAGGTACATGTCCAGAATCTCCTCCTTCGAGTAGTGCATCTCTAATTGCACAGCCCGAAACGACTCCACCGCCTTCGAGCGCAGTGTGCGCGGCCTCGGCTCGGCCATTCTAACGACCTGCATGGTGATGGTCGAAGCGCCGGAGACGACGCTGCCGCTGGTCACATTCGACCATCCCGCACGCACCACGGCGAAGGGATCGACGCCGGGGTGATCCCAGAAGCGGCGGTCCTCCAGCTCGATGAGCGCCTCGATGTAGTCCGGGTCCACCTGGTCGTGGCTCGTCTTGATGCGCCACTTGTCGTCGTCGGCCAGAAAGACATGGGCGATCTCACCGTCGTCGTAGGAGACGGTGGTCGACACCGGAGCGTCGAGCCGCTCGGGCAGGGGGACCAGGTGGATGGCGGCGTAGAAGGTCAGTGTTAGCAGGGCGATGGAGAGGGCGAGTTTTTTTGGGGTCAGGAAGTTCATTGTAGTTCTCTCGGGTTGGGATTCTTCTGGTTTTCGGGGTGCCCCTCCGCCTCAGACTGTGGCAAAACACCTGCACGGCCGGACTCTGTCGGATTTCCGAGTTCCGAGTTCCGATTCTCATTCGCTTTGCCTTCGTCTGGAGATTTGCGACCTATTCCCCGAGGTTGCGCGAAAACCCAGAGACGAAGGCAAAGTAAAGGTCCATCGGAAGTCGGAACTCGGAACTCGGAAAGTTTAAGAGCTGGGTGCTGGAGACTGGGAGTTACGCCCAGCGCCCAGCACCCAGAACCTAGCGTCAGCTCTCCGGAGCTGCCTCCACCCGCAGCCGACCCTCCTCACCACGCGCCCAGGTCTGAAGGTCGTACATCCCTTCGACCTCAATGGGCGGCACGTAGAAGTCGCCGGCCATCGTCGCGCGGGTGGGGTAGACCATGGTGATCGACTCGTTGTTCGACAGATCGCCGAACATCTCCACCCGGTCGTCGCGGGTGTTGATGTGGTCGGTGTCCCAGCTCTCTTCGGCCCAGTTGGGAAGTTCGGCGGCGCCCAGATCGGGGTTTTCGACCTCCAACCCGGCGGGAAGCCTGTCGACGAGCGCCAGGTCGCGATGCCCGGAGTTGGCCTCGTTTTCCAACTCGACTTTCACGTAGACCACGTCGCCGGGGTTGACGTCGCCGGAGCGGATTTCATCGCCGCTTCGGTCCAGATAGGTGCGGTTGACGAAGAGCCCTTCGCCGCCGGTTTCGACCTCCGCGTCTTCGCGCACGCCCCGGGAGTTGAGCATCATCATCAGCTCCCCGTCGTAGTCGCCGAAGTCGACGTTCAGATCGAGCTGGTCGAACTCCGAGGCGCGGTGGATCGACCAGGTCGGATAGCCGCCGGGGCTGTCGGGACGGATTTGCCGGCCGTTGCCCTCGATGTTGATGTCGATTTCGTCGAGCCCCTCGAATTCGTACCAGCCCGCCAGCGCCTCGACGGCCCAGACGATCTCCTGGGTGTTCAGCCGGCCATACTCGTTGCCCGTCAGGTCGTTGGTGACCGCTTCGGCGAGGTCTTCGGCGGCGGCGTCGCGGCCGAACAGCTCCACGAAGATATGCAGCATCAACGCGCGCTGGCGACGGTGCGAGTAGAACCGCCCGTGGGCGCGGCCCCGCTCGGCGGTGGTGAAGTCCGGATCTCTGAGTTCCTCCTCGAAGCTGCGGTCTCCGGCCAGATAGAGCGCCGCTTTCAGCAGATAGGCACGCTCTCTGTCGCGGCCCTCCGGCTCTTCGGGCAGCTTGTCGATGGCGTTTCGAATGTCGCTGGTCTGAGGTTCTCCGGCGCGGGCGAGCACGAAGTGTTCGAAGGCATCATCGGGGGTGCCGTCGACCCTTCTTCCCAGCCATTCGGCGGCTGATTCGATGCGCTCTTCGGGAACGTCGTAGCCCTGGTCGACAGCCTGGGTGAAGAAGTCGAGCGTCATCGCCGTGATCCGGGGATAGGCGATGGACGCCCAGCGGTGGTTGGGCCAGAACCCGACGCCGCCGTCGGCGTGCTGCATCGAAAGCATCCGGTTGATGCCGGCGTCGACTTTGCTGTCGATTCCGTCACCGCCGCCGGCGAACCGGGGATCGACGTTCTGCACCAGGTTCGACAACACCACCAGAGGACGCGCCGACGACAGCGTCTGTTCGGCACAGCCGAAGGGATAGCGGACCAGATATTCCAGGTGGTCAAAGGCCTCCGGCTGAGACATGGCCGATACCCACAGGGTGCTCTCTTCGCTGGTGGGAACCCAGCCGGAGAGAGAAC
>SKMT01000364.1 GCA_007120915.1 Myxococcales bacterium
GCGAATACGACGAGATCAACGACATCCCCGTCGTCGACGGCACCGAAGACAGCCCCCTGAACGAGGGGGACAACCCGGTCACCCGCTACATCCCCACCCCCAAAAACCCCCACGGCGTCAGTGTCACCCCCGACGGACGCTACGCCATCGTCAGCGGTAAACTCGACCCCACCGCCACGGTCATCGACATCGAGGCCCTCAACGAGGTCGAAGACCCCTCCGACGCCATCGCCGCTCAACCCCGGCTGGGTATGGGCCCGCTGCACACCGCTTATGATGGGCGCGGCCACGCCTACACCACAATGTTTGTCGACTCTCAGGTGGTCAAATGGGACATCGACGCCGCCGTGGAAGCCCACCCCGAAGACGGCGAAGAGGACTCTCCGGCGGTCGTCGAAAAGATCGACGTGCACTACAACCCGGGCCACATCATCGCCAGCGAGTCCTACACCGCCGACCCCGCCGGCGACTGGTTGTTGAGTCTCAACAAACTCTCCAAAGACCGGTTCATGAACGTCGGGCCTGTCTTCCCCGACAACGACCAGCTCATCTACATCGGCGACGACGAAGCGGGCATGCAACTGGTGCGCGACATCCCCGCCTACCCCGAACCTCACGACGCCTCGATCTGCCACCGCGACAAGCTCAACCCCGAGCAGGTCTACGACCCCGACGACCTGGAACTGGAGCACACCGGCGCCGACGAATCGTCCATCGAGCGGGTCGACGACGACCGGGTGGAAGTCAGGATGTATTCGATCCGAAACCACTTCGGACACTCCGATATCACCGTCCAGGAAGGCGACACCGTCGAGCTGCAGGTCACCAACGTCGAGACCACCACCGATATTGTGCACGGGCTGGCAATCCCGGACTACGACGTCCACCTCAAGATCGCACCTCACGAAACGGTAAAAGCCACCTTCACCGCCGACAGACCGGGGGTGTACTGGATGTACTGCACCTACTTCTGCAGCGCTCTGCACCTGGAGATGCGCTCCCGTCTGCTCGTCGAACCCGCCGAACCCGTCGAGGAGACGTGAACCGATGAAATCCTGGTTTATGCGCTTCGCCAGGCTGCGACGGGCATTCCTGCTTGTCGCCGCCGTGCTGCTGGTAATCGCCATCTTTCTGCCGATCTGGCAGATCACACTTGGCGCCCCTCAGTATCCTCCGCCCGAGGGGCCGCTGGAGGTCGATCTGTATCTGTATCCCCAGCTCGGCGGCGACTACGAGGAGGTCAACCGCCTCAACGCCTACGTCGGTTTCTACTACCCCGATCCGGTGCTCGTTGATCCCGACTTTCCGATCCACGAACACTCCATCGAAACCCCGGAGTGGGCCATCGCACCCTTTATTTTTGTGATCCTGGCGGCGTTGACCCTCTTCGTCGCCGTCGCCCCCACAACCCGAAAGCTGAAGCTGGGGCTGCTGTCGCTGTTCATCGGTACCATCGTGGTCTTCGTGGGCGCGCTGGTTGCGGTGCAGGCCAGGCTGTATCAGGCGGGACACAACCTCGACCCCGACGCCCCGATGCATGTCGAAGGGTTCACCCCCCCGGTGCTGGGAAGCTACGAGGTCGCCAACATCAGCGGGTTCGCC
This sequence comes from Myxococcales bacterium, assembly GCA_007120915.1. GTDB lineage: Bacteria > Myxococcota_A > Bradymonadia > Bradymonadales > Bradymonadaceae > SLJM01. The sequence continues at coordinate 1,603 of SKMT01000364.1, forward strand.
TGGCTCGGCGCCGGCGCCTGGCTGACGCTGGCGGCGGTGGTGCTGATGTTTCTGGCGCTTTTGCTTCGCAACAGCGACGTCACCTTCCGGGATATGTTCTCGCGCATGGGCAACCGGTTTCGCCAAAGCAACAAGGCCACCAACGCCGAGGCGGTCTTCTCGCTTGGCACCGCCGGGATGCTGGCAGTGCTGATCGCCGCACCGCTTTTGCCGGCCGGCCCCCCCGACTTCACCGATCAGCATCGGGACGATGACACCGTCGTCGAGATCGCCGAACCACCACCCGTGGCTGACGACGCCGTCGCCACCATCGGCACCAGCAGATTTACCGACGCCCAGCGCGCCATCGACGCCGCCGAACCGGGCGAGACCATCGAACTCGAAGGTCGGTTCGACGAACGACTCGTCATCGACACCGACGACATCACCCTGCGCGCCGGCGACGAAGGCGCCGTCGTCGACGCCGGTGGTCAAGACCGGGTCGTCACCATCGACGCCGAGGATGTGACCCTCCAGGGGCTCTGGATCCGCGGCTCCGGCGATGATCTGGGCAACGAGGACGCCGGCGTATTCGTCACCGAACACGCCGACGGCGCCGAGCTGGTCGACCTGTACCTCGGCGACATCGCCTTCGGCGTCTGGGTCGACGGCGCCCATTCCGTCACCATCGCCGACTGCACCATCCGCGGGCGCGACGACGTCTTTCCCACGGTCAGCCGCGGCAACGGCATCCAGCTTTGGAACGCCGACGACGCCACCATCGAAAACAACCACATCACCGAGGTGCGCGACGGCATCTATTTTTCCTGGGCCGAACGGGTCTTCGCCTCCGGCAACCATCTTCACAACAACCGCTACGGCGTCCACTACATGTACTCCAACGACAACGTGCTGGAGGCGAACACCGCCGTCGACAACGATGTCGGCTACGCGCTGATGGTCAGCAACCACCTCGAGATCGTCGACAACACCGCCATCTCCAACTCCGGGGCCAGCGGCCACGGCATTCTGGTCAAAGACATCGACGACAGTGTGATTCGCGGCAACGCCGTCGTCGACAACGCCAACGGGTTGTACGTCTACCACTCCCAGAACAATCAACTCGAATCGAACCTGATGCTCAACAACGAGGTGGGCATCCACCTGACCGCCGGCAGCGAAGGCCAGACGGTGCGCTCCAACAGCCTGATCGCCAACGACGAACAGGTCATCTTCAGCGGGCGAAACCAGGAAAAGTGGAACGAAAACTACTGGTCCGACGCCCGCGCCATCGACCTGACCGGCGACGGCATCTCCCAGATTCGCTACCGGCCCTCCGGGCTGGTCGAACATCTGATCGACCGGGTTCCCGTCGCCGCCGCCTTCGCCAACAGCCCCGCCTTCGACGCCATCCGGCTGGCCGAAGACTCCTTTCCCGTCATTGAAGCCCCCGGGGTCATCGACAAACGCCCCCTGACCGCTCCCCCTCATTCGGACTGGCAACGCTATGAAACTGGTCGCTGAAAAGGTGCGCAAACAATTCGGTGATGTCACCGCCGTCGACGGGCTCTCGCTGACCATCCCCTCCGACTGCACCTTCGGGGTCCTGGGGATGAACGGCGCCGGCAAGACCACGCTGTTCCGGATGTTTCTGGGCCTGGAAACCCCCGACACCGGCAGTCTTCGCATCGACGGCGACGAGGTCGCCGACGCCGGCTGTCAGATCCGCCAACGCATCGGGTATCTGCCCGAGCGCATCGGCTTTCCCGACCAACTGACCGGCCGGGAGGTCTTGGAGTTTCACGCCCGGATGCGCGGCGGGGTAACCCCCGGGCGAATCGACGACGTACTCCACACCGTCGGGCTCGATGACCAGGACGCTCGCCGCAGCGTCGCCGGCTATTCGAACGGGATGCGCCGGCGGCTCGGGCTGGCTACGGCCGTGCTCTCCGACCCGGAGGTGCTGATCCTCGACGAGCCCACCGCCGGGCTGGACCCCCGGGGGATGCTCGAATTTCACCGCATCGTCCACCGCGCCCGCGACCACACCGACGCCACCCTGGTGCTCGCCTCCCATGTGCTCTCGGAGGTCGAACAGCTCTGCGACCACATCGCCATCATCGACGCCGGCACCACTCTCGCCTCCGGCCCCGTCGACGAGCTGGTCGGCGACGACGGCCTGGAGCGGTTCTTTCTAGACAACGCCGACGCTGATCGTGCGTCACTCAACGACAACTCGTCCCCACGGGAACCCGCATCATGACCCGCCAGACCACATCTCTGAGCACCGAACCGCCCTCCACGACAGCCGCCTCCACCGCCGGGGAGCCGACCTGGCTGCGCCAGCTCTCCACCCTGGCTTACTGCGAGTACCGGCTCGCGATCCGCAACCGCTGGGCCCTCGCTCTCGTCGGGCTCTTCGCGTTGTTCGGGGCGATGCTGGTCACCTTCAGCGGCTCGGCGGTCGGTCCCGACGGCATCCAGCGCATCATCGCCAGTCTGACCACCCTGTCGGTGTATCTGGTCCCGCTGACGGCGCTGGTCTTCGGCTACGATGCGGTGGTGGGCCGCCGCCAGCGCGGCTGGCTGGAGCTGGTCTTCTCGCTGCCCGTACCCCGCCACAGAGTGGTGCTGGGAACGTACATCGGCCGGGCGATCATCTTCTCCGGCAC
>SKMT01000187.1 GCA_007120915.1 Myxococcales bacterium
CGTAACGAATTCCCCATTCACGGAGATGTTGCCATATTTTTTTCTCAAAAGATATCTCTACCGACGGAAACCGATCACACCCCCCGACACGCGGGCTGTTCGCAACCGCCGGACGTCGTGTTACCATTTGCCCGATATTTCAACGTCCCCAACTCGAAGCTGTCGCATGGCCACCAAACCGACATCTAATCTTACGAACGACACCGCTGAGCCATCCCCGTTTACCGAAGAGACGTTGTCCACCGAGCTGTGGGATGACCTGGAGCCGGCGCGCATGGCCGAACGCGAGGCCGTCGGAAGGGATGAAGGCTACCTGTCGACGACGGACAACCACCAGTTGTACTGGCAGGCCTGGTTCGACGACACCGCTGAAGAACCACGGCGGGGAGCCGTGGCGTTGGTGCACGGTTATGGAGAGCACTGCAGCCGCTACGACCATGTGGCAGTGGCGCTGGTTCGCGCCGGCTACGACGTGATGGCCATCGACCTTCGGGGCCACGGCCGCAGCACCGGTCCTCGCGGCTACGTGGGCCACTATTCGCGCTATGTCGACGACCTGGCACTTCTGAAACGCCATACGGCGGACCGGTTCCCCAACCGCCCGCTGTTCGTGCTGGGCCACTCCAACGGCGGGCTCACAGCGCTTCGCTACGCGCTGAGAAAACCGAACCGCGTCACCGGTTTCGTCGTCACCAGCCCCCTGTTGCGGGTCGCCGTACAGGTCTCGCGAATCAAAAAAGCAGCCGGCAAGCTAACCAGCCGCATCCTCCCGAAGCTGTCCCTTCCCTCGGAGTTGAAACCGGAGGATTTGAGTCATATCGACGAGGTGGCCGAAACCTACCGGCGCGACCCGTTGGTGTTCGACACCGCCAATGCCCGCTGGTTCACGGAAGTCCAACGCAGCGCCGACGATCTGTTTGAACGCGCCGAGTCACTGGACCAGCCGTTTCTGTTCCTGGTCGCCGGTGAAGACCGGGTCGTCGACGCCCGGACTACGGAATCGCTGTTTCACCAACTGGGCTCGCTGAACCGCCAGTTGGAGGTGTTCCCCGATCTGTATCACGAAATTTTGAACGAACGGCCCTGGAGAGTCATTCTGCGCCGCATCGTCATCTGGATGGACCAGCACCGCATCTCCCAATCGGACTGAGGCCCGCCCCCATGGATTATTATCTGCGCCATCGGTTGCATCTGCTGTTGGTCGGCTTCGCCATCGTCGCGCTGGCGCTTCCCGGCTGTCGCTCGGAGGAACTGTCGGAGTCGGAGACCGAAGCGATCTACGATATTTTCCGCTCCGGACTTGAGATGGAGCACGACGAATTCGTTCGCGCTGAAACGGTGCGAGCCCTCGATCTGACCGACGATCCGCAGCTTGCACAACTGGCGAGCGATTACACCGACGATCCCTCCGAAGTGGTGCGGGTGGCTGCATTGCGCACTCTGCTTCGCTCCGCCGATCTGGAGGCTCCCTACAACGTGGCCCTCGATGCATTCCGGCGCGACAACGCCACCGTCGATGAGCGACTTCAGGTGTTGGAAGTGGCGCTTACCGAAGGTGACGAGACCGTGCGCCGCGCCCTGCTGGGCCGTGCTCACCGCGACGACTCTCCTCGGATCCGGCTTCGCGCTCTCGAGCGGGGTCTGCTCGCCGAAATCGAACAGGCCGACGAAGCCGGCGACACCGAAGACCTGGAGCGCGAACTGCTTCCGGAGTTGGGAGAGTACGTCGACGACAGCAACCCTGAAATCGCCGCCACCGCCCTGCGGGCGCTGCTCGACTACGGGCGCGAAGGACGGGCCGAACGGTTTATCAACCACTTCACCGATGAGGACCGTTCCACCGACCAGCGCGCCGACGCCGGGCGGGTTCTTCTGTTAGCCCGTGCTCAAGAAGCGGAGCCCGCTTTCCGCCAGGTGCTCGACATAGCGGCGTCCGATGAGCGCGATGCGCTGGGCCGGCCGATCCACGACATCGACGATGAACTGGTGCGCATCGCCGAGCTGGGACTGACGGCGCTGGGCGACGCGGATTACGTGGAGGCCGCTCAACAACACCTCTCCGACGCCAGTGCCACCCAGATCCATGAGGTCCTTGAGGCGCTGGGCCACAACCCCGACGAAGAGGCCGCCATCAGCCTGCGCTCCGATATCCGCGGCGCCGACGCCGGAGTACGCCGTCACGCCCTCGAGCTGTACGGCCAGCGCGACGACGCACGCTCCGATGTGCTCTTCTCGGCGCTTCGTCGCGACGACTTCGAAACCCAGCGGCTCGGCATTGCCATCCTCACCGAGCGTTTCCCCGACGAATGGTTCGACTTTCTCGACGAACAACTCCACTCCACAGATCCCGGCGACGTCAAACAGGGGCTGACGCTGATCCAACAGATGCTGCGTGCCGACGAAGATCTCGAGCCGCTCACAGAGCTGGTCGACAGACTCGAACAACTCGCCATGGGCGACGATCTCGACCTGGAGGCCGACGAAGAGAAAGAAGAGGACCAGCTTGAGCGCGTTGCCAACCAGTCGGCGTTCGTGCTGTTCCAGATCTCCGATGAGGAGGGCGGATACAGAGAGGTGATTCGAGAAAACCCGGATCATCAGACCCGCGCAGCCTACCTGGAATACCTGGCCACCCACGAGCCGCGTGAACACGCCGATATCCTGCGCGACTATCTGTACGATGATCTGTTTGTGCTTCGGCTATTCGCGGCCACCGGGTTGTGGAACGCCTTCGGCGACACCGCCGACTGGCCCGGCGCCCCCGACCCCGATGAAGAGCCGGAACAGCAGGACGATGAATAGTCGCCTACGGGCTATTCAGCGACCAGTCGTACTCCCGAAACACCACCTGGGCTCCCTGTTGGAGCGCCTGGCTGATCCGCTCGTCGTCGATATGCTCAGCCAGATAGTCTCTGACGCTGCCCGATGCCTGTTCGAACTCCTCGTTGTACCACTTAAAAAGCTGGCTGGTCTCCACATGGCCCTCATCGGTCAGTTGTACCGCCGATGCGAGATAAGCGGCTCGGGCCTCGTCGAGCACTCGTTCGATGGTGCGCTCCGTGAGCGGATCTGATCGCAGGGGCGGACAGGATTTTGCCGCACAGACCAGTACATAATTGACCCGGGGGTCGGAATACCTCTTGCGGATGTAGGTCTTGTCGAGCTGGTCGAGCGTCATATTAGCCCGGGCGACCCGGTGGTGTGTCCCGTCGAAAAATCCCTCTTCGTCCATCACCGTTTCGACGGGCCACCGCTCGATGACATCGGCGATCACCAGGGCATTGTAGGCGTTGATCAGAAACGCCATCACCGCCTGGCGGGTGTGCCCCCGGGCGTTGGCCTCGCCGATCTGTCGGACATACTCCTCCAGGGTCTCACGAGCATCTTCGTCATCGTACAACCCGGCGTAGTCGACGTTGCCGTCGTCGACGTACTCGTCGAGCACCTCGCCGAAGGGAGCATGATCGATGACGTCGCCGGAGCCCGACGAGGCCATCACCCCTGCCGGCACTGCCCAGACAAACAGAGCCACCAGCGCTGCTGCTGCCATCGTTTGCTGCCACATCGGTGTCACTCCACTGAAAGGCTCAACCTCGTTCGCGTTGGTACGTCGCTATAGACGCACCGACGGCACCATAGTTTCATTTTGCCCTCTCCCCGACAACATTGTGGCACGACGATCATTAGACTGAAGTTTCGCCATTTCCGACACTGGCAAACCGGTGCCAAAAATGACGAAACTCCAGTTTAAGGACCGATGCGCACCGAATGAGGAAACATGGAGCAAAGAGGGATTGGACGATTTGACAGATGATATATCGCACCTACGCTCCTTCTACTCTCCGATGAGAACACCGACCCGATCCGGCAGCTACGACTGCACCGGGGCATATCGGGGGACATCAACCCACTCCGGTAGATACGACTCCACCGGGGCATAACCGAAGACTGCCAACTCGAGAAGGAAAAGCTATGAGTGCACAAGAAAACCGACAATCGGAGACCACGGAGAGGACCGACGAACCGACGAGCATCGATACCAGTGAAGCCAACAAAAAGGCGGTGAAACAAACCTTCGAGGTAATGGCGAGACACGACTTCGACGCCCTGGACGATCTGATGGACGAGGACGTGGCGTTCTCCGACCCGCTCATGGAAATCGAAGGACTCGATGAGTACAAAGCAATGATGCGAGGTCGATTCTCGGCGCTCCCGGATACCGACTCGACGTTCCACACGATGGTGGCAG
>SKMT01000347.1 GCA_007120915.1 Myxococcales bacterium
CGGATGTTTTCCACCGAACGGGGTATCTGTACCGCCGAATCACGAGGGCAAGCCACGTGGCTTGCCCTCGTGATTCGGCGGTACAGATACCCCGTTCGGTGGAAAACATCCGTGACACGGCGGTGCGGGATACCGCGGCCGGTGCAACATGCGCGTAACCCGACGGTGCGGACCGAAGGGGTTGATTTGTGTGGGGTGGTGGTCATCGTTGCGTCGGTGATTCGGTCGTGGAAGCGACGGATCAATAATTTTTCGAGGAGATGACGATGAAATTTGATGACAAAGTTGTAGTCGTAACGGGTGCGGGTGCGGGGATTGGGCAGCAGTTGGTGTTGCAACTGTTGGAGCGCGGGGCCCATGTGGCGGCGGTGGATCTGCGGGAAGAGGGGCTGGAGGAGACTGTGTCGCTCGCCGAGGGGCCGGGGCGGATGACTGTGCATCAGCTCGATGTGACGGATCGCGAGGGGGTGGAGGCGCTCGCGGAGGAGGTGGTGGAGCGTCACGGGGCGGTGGATGGGTTGATCAATAACGCCGGGATTATTCAGCCCTTCGTCAAGATCGACAAGCTCGACTTCGAGGACATCGACCGGGTGATCAATGTCAATCTGCACGGGCCGATCAACATGACGAAGGTGTTTTTGCCGCTGTTGAAGGAGCGGCCGCAGGGGCATATCTGCAATGTGTCGAGTATGGGGGCGTTTCTGCCGGTGCCGGGCCAGGCGATCTATGGGGCTGCGAAGGCGGGGGTGAGTCTGATGACCGAGGCGCTGTATGCGGAGTTGATGGACAGCTCGGTGAGCGTGTCTCTGGTGATGCCGGGGGCGATCGCTACGGACATTGCGAGCAATTCCGGGGTGGAAGCGGTGATGCCGGAAGGTGACCAGGCGTCGAGTTCGATGGGGGCCGATGAGGCCGCAGAGTGTGTGCTGGAGGGCATTGAGAAGGGGCGGCTACACATCGTGGTTGGCTCGGATGCGCGGCTGATGCGGTTGGCGAATCGGATTGCGCCGAAGAAATCGATTCGGTTGATTCAGCGGCAGATGAAGGATTTGATCGGGGGGGAGTGAAGCCGTGGGCGCTTACTCGCCGGCGAGTTCGACTCGGGTGGTGGGTTGTTCCTCGAGATTCTTGCGCCAGTTCGGTGAGAGTCGGTGGTGGTGCAGGTCCATCAGGACTTTTTCGGGGGTCATGGGGGCGTGGAAGTCCCAGTCGGTGTTGGCGTCGACGGCGCGCATGGCGTCGCGGATCGCGAAGTAGGCGCCGATGCCGTACATCAGCGGGGGTTCGCCGACGGCCTTGGAGCCGTAGGGGCCCTCGGGGTTTTCGTCTTCGATCCAGGTGACGTCCAGGTCGTCGGGCATGAAGTAGCCGTCGGGGGTCTTGTAGGTGGAGAGGGCGCTGGAGAGCAGTTCGCCGTCGTCGCCGAAGGCGAGTTCCTCCATGGTCATCCAGCCCATTCCCTGGGCGAGCCCACCTTCGATCTGACCGATGTCGACCAGCTCGTTGACCGTGCGTCCCAGGTCGTGGGCCAGGCGTACGGCGTCGAACTGATACTTGCCTCGGAGCACGTCGACGGTGACTTCGAAGAAGGCGGTGCCGTAGACGTGGTAGGCGAAGGGGCGGCCCTTCTCGCGGTCGGTGTCAAACCAGATGTTGGGGGTGGCGTAGAATGCCTGCGCGGACAGGGAGATGCGGGACATGTAGGCGTGGTTGATGACCTTTTCCCAGTGCCACTCGGTTTCTTCGCCGCGGTAGAAGACCTTCTCGTCGCGGATTTCGAGGTTTTCGTCGTCCTGGATGCCCATCTCGCGGGCGACCATCTCTTTGAGCCGGTCCGTCAGCTCGTCGGCGGCGAGGATGGTGGCCCCGCCGTTGAGATCGGTGGTGGCGCTGGCGGCGCTGGGCGACATGTTGGCGATGCGGGTGGTGTTGGTGGTCTCGACTTTGATGCGGTCTACCGACACGCCGAGTGCCTGGGCGGCGATGTTGATGAGCTTGGAGTTGACGCCCTGGCCCATCTCCACGCCGCCTGTGGAGAGGCTGACGGAGCCGTCGGTGTACACGTGCAACAGCGCGGAGGCCTGGTTGAGGAAGGTGCCGGTAAAGGAGATGCCGAAGCAGACCGGCATGGCGGCGACGCCCTTTTTCTTGTCCTGGTGCTCGGCGTTGAACTGGTCGGCCTTCGCGCGCAGTTTTTCGAGGTCGTATTTCTCGTCGGCGGTCTCCCAGGTCAGCGGCGCCCGGCAGCGTTCGGCGGTCTGGCCGTAGGGAAAGGACTGGCCTTCCTGGAGCAGGTTTTTGCGCTGGATCTGTTCGCGGGGGATGCCGAGTACTTCGGCGGCGTCGGTGATGGCGCTTTCCAGAGCGAACATTCCCTGGGGGCCGCCGAAGCCGCGGAAGGCGGTGTTGGGCGGAAGATTGGTGCGGCAGGAGGCGGCGTAGGCGCGCACGTTGGGGATGTAGTAGGCGTTGGTGGAGTGGAAGAGGGTGCGTTCGAGCACGGCGAGCGACAGGTCCGCTTTGGCCCCGGCGTTCTGGTAGTGCTTGACGTTGTAGGCGAGGATGGTGCCGTCGGCTTTCAGCCCCAGCTTGTAGTCTGCGGAGTAGGGGTGGCGTTTGCCGGTCATCTTCATGTCGTCGAGCCGGTGCAACACGAGTTGAACCGGAGCGTCGAGAAGCTCGCTGGCCAACGCGGCCATGCAGGCCCAGTGGGTGGCCTGGTCCTCTTTGCCGCCGAAGCCGCCGCCGAGTCGGATGACGTCGACTTCGATTTTGTGTTCGGCGACGCCGAGGATGTGGGCGGTGGCCTCCTGCACGGCGTAGGGGCTCTGGGTGGAGGAGTAGACGCGGAGCCGGTCGCCCTCGGTGGGAACGGCGCGGGCGCGCTGGGTTTCAATATATAGGTGTTCCTGCCCGGCGCAGTCGGCGCGGCCCTGGACGATGACATCGCAGCCGTGCCAGGCGTCGGCGACGTCGCCCATCGCGAAGGTGCGGGGCGTGTCGTGGAAGTCGCCTCGTTCGTGGGCTTCGCGGGCGGTGACGACCGGTTTCTTTTCGGTGATGTCGGCATCGATGAGCCGACGGGCGTACATCGCGTCTTCCTGGGTTTCGGCGACGACGAGGGCGATGGGGTGGCCCTGGTAGTCGAGGGCACCTTCGCTGAAAAGCGGTTCGTCTTTGAGTACGGGGCCGACCTGGTTGTCGCCGGGGATGTCATCGGCGGTGAAGATGTCGACGACGCCGGGGGCGTTTTTCGCCTCGTCGAGATGCAGGGTGTTCAGAGTTCCGTGGGCGACGGGAGAGCCGTACACCGCGGCGTGGAGCATGCCCGCCGGTTCGGCGACGTCGTCGACGTAGAGGGACTCGCCGCGGGTGTGGAGTTCGGCGTCGTAGTGTTTCATGTTGAATCTCCTGAGGTCGGACGTCGCGTCGTGGGGTCGTGGGTTTTTATCCAGCGAGAAGCTGGTTAAAGCTGACATGCTCCGGGTAGAGTTCGGTGAAGTGTGCCGTGAGCAACTGGTGGGCCAGAAGCCGTTTGTATTCGGCGCTTCCTCGTACATCGCTGATGGGTGACATCTCGTTGTGGGCGATCTTCAGGGCCTGCTGGACGGTGTCGGTGTTCAGCGTGCGGCCTTCGAGAAATTCGCCGGTCTTTTCGAGCCACAGTGGCACGGGGGCGACCCCGCCGACGGTGAGGCTGGCGGTCTGGATGGTATCGTCGTCATCGATGCGCAGTTTGGCGCCGCTGTTGCAGGTGGCGATGTCGAGTTGCTCTCGCTTCGAGACCTTCTCGAAGTGGATTTTGGTGTCGTCGTGGGGGATGGGGATCAAGAGTTGAGTCATGATCTCGTCGGGCTGTTTGTCGTAGGTCTTGTAGCCCTCGAAGAAGTTTTTCATCTCCACGGAGCGCTCGCGCTGGCCGTTGTGGAACACCAGGGTGGTGTCGAGCGCGAGCAGCAGATTGGTCATGTCGCCGATGGGCGAGGCGTTGATGATGTTGCCCGCCAGGGTGGCTCTGACGCGAAGCTGCAATGAGGCAATCAGATAGAGGTAGTGGTCCATCCGGGGCATAATGTTGCGGATTTCCGGATGCTGTCCGAAGTCCTCAAAGCTGGTGAGCGCCCCGATGCGAAACACGCCGGGGTCGTCGTCGCGCTCGATGCCCCGCATCTCGGGGTGGCGGTTGAGAATCTTGACCTGGTTGCGGGGGATGTCCTCGCCTTCCTGGACGTACAGGTCGGTGCC
>SKMT01000004.1 GCA_007120915.1 Myxococcales bacterium
CGAATTCTTCCATATCGCCGGGCCCGAAATTATGGGCCGGCACTACGGGGAGAGCGAAAAGAAGCTCCGTGAGGTCTTCGAAAAAGCCCAGAAGAAGGCCCCGGCGATCATCTTCTTCGACGAGATCGACTCCATCGCCCCCAAGCGACAGCAGGTCAGCGGGGAGGTCGAACGGCGGGTAGTCGCCCAGCTTCTCACCCTGATGGATGGGCTGGAGCCGCGCCAGAACGTCGTTGTCATCGGCGCCACCAACCGCGTCGACGGGATGGACGAGGCGCTTCGCCGGCCGGGGCGGTTCGACCGCGAAATTGTCATCGGCGTGCCCGACTCCGACGGCCGCCGCCAGATCCTTGAGATCCACACCCGGGGGATGCCCCTGGCCGACGACGTCGACCTCGACACCATGGCCGTCGAAACGTACGGGTTCGTCGGCGCCGATCTTGCCGCACTCTGCCGCGAGGCGGCCATCGAGGCCCTTCGGCGCAATCTGCCGCGGCTGAACCTCGAGGAGGAGGACGAGATTCCCACGGAGGTGCTCGAAAGTCTCCAGGTCACTCGCCCGGACTTCACGAATGCTCACAAGAGAGTACAGCCCTCGGCGATGCGCGAGATCATGGTGCAGGTGCCGGATGTGACCTGGGACCAGGTCGGCGGCGTCGACGAGGCACGCCGGGCACTTCGAGAGGGCATCGAGATGCCGCTGAACTCCCCGGAGGCATTCGGGCGGCTCGGCATCCGTCCCGCCAGAGGCTTCCTGCTGTTTGGCCCCCCGGGAACGGGCAAAACTCTGATGGCGAAGGCCGTCGCCCGCGAAGCGCAGGCAAACTTCGTGGCCACCAAGTCCTCCGATCTGCTCTCGAAGTGGTACGGCGAGTCCGAACAACAGATCTCGAAGCTCTTTGAGCGCGCCCGACAGGTCGCCCCCACGGTGGTCTTCATCGACGAGGTCGACTCGCTGGCTCCCCAGCGAGGCGGAGGCATCGGCGACGCCCAGGTCACCGAGCGCGTCGTCAACACGCTGCTCGCGGAGATGGACGGGCTCGAGAGCCGCGACGGCGTGGCCGTGATCGGAGCGACGAACCGGCCCACCCTGCTCGACAGCGCGTTGCTTCGACCCGGTCGGTTCGACGAGCTGGTCTACACTCCCGTGCCCGACGAAGCGGGCCGGCTGCAGATTCTGAAAATCCACACCCGCGATGTGCCGCTGGACGACGACGTGAATCTCGAGCGTATCGCCTCGCGCACCTCCGGGTACACCGGCGCCGATCTCGAAAACCTGGTGCGCCAGGCCGGGCTGCACGCACTGCGCGCCGACATCGACAGCGACATCGTCGACCGCAACTGCTTCGAGAAGGCCATCCGCGACACCCACCCCTCGGTGACCGAACAGATGGAGCGCGAGTACGAACAGATGCGCGAGAAACTGAAGCAGGAAAACCCTCGCGGGCCCAAACGCGTCGGCTTCCAGCTCGGTACGGAGTAGTCGTCAATGGACACATGGTGACGATGCCATCCCTGGTGACGATACCATCCCTGGTGACGATACCATCCCTGGTATCGGCAGTAGCCTTTCTGGGCAGTAGCCTTTCTGGGCAGTAGCCTTTCTGGGCAGTAGCCTTTCTGGCAGTAGCCTTTCAATGCATGTGGTGGCGCTTTTGCCCTCGGAGTGTATGATCTGGACAGGTGCACAGATCACCATTTGCCGAGGTGCTCCTTGGATTTCGTCGCAGAATTTCTCCAGCTTCTCGACAGCCTCAATCGCCACCAGGTGCAGTATGTCATCGTCGGTGGTGCAGCACTCAATGTGCACGGGTTGATTCGAGCTACCGAAGATGTAGATGTCTTCGTGGAGCCAACCCACGAAAACATCGAAAATTTCAAGGATGCACTTCGTGCAGTGTGGAACGATCCTTCGATCGACGAGATTGACGCCGGCGAATTAATGGGAGCATATCCCGTCATTCGTTACGGCCCCCCCGAAGGCTCGATGTATGTCGATATCATGACCAGAGTCGGCGAAGTTGCCGAATACGACGACCTCGACTGGGAAACCGTCACGGTACGAGACGTCGATATTCGAGTGGCCACACCGAAGACCTTGTATCGACTCAAGAACAACACGGTCCGCCCCATCGATCGCGCCGATGCCCAACGCCTCGCAGAGGCCTTTGATTTCGGAGAGGAGAAGTAGGATGGGAATTCAACGGTTTCGTGATATCTCCGAGGTCCCCACGCCGGAACGCGTCATCGACATCGAAGAGCGCGCGCGGCGCATCGAGGCGGTGTGGCAACGGGCGCAGCTTCGAAGACCCATCGACATCCCGCGCGGTGTTCAGCGCTTCCGCAGCATCGAAGAAGCCAACAGCGCTCAACGGGCTCACACGGAGGCTCGCCTGCGGCGTCTGCGTGATGGAACCGACGAAACTGTGTGATCAGAGGGGCAGGTCCTGGTGCCCAAGACGTTGGAATGCCTTTCCTTGACCCTGTCCGGTCCCCGGCCCAGGCCCGAATTCGGGGTCTCTTGCCCTGATGCCGCCCCAAAACCCCAAATACGGGACATGGGCGAGGGCACAGGAACAGCGGTGACCGATCACACAGTCGGCTCCGGGATATGGAGCCGATGACATCCCCAGGCCGCGCGATGAGCGGAGCGAAGAAGCGTGGCTGTCATCGCACCGCGGTGGTGTGCGCCCGACGCGATAGCAAGATGTTATCTTCCGGCCATTCGCCCCCGGCGCCTACTTCCCCGTTCTCGGATCTCGGATTCACTTCCGCTTTTACTTCCACTTTCGTCGGATGCTTTTCGGGCGACTGCCACGGACTGCGCGTAAACCCGATGACTCAAGTAGAAGCGAAACTTAAAGTGAATCCGAGATCCAAGAGCTGGAAAGTTATCTTGAAAGTTTCCGCGCCCGTGGCGGATGGGATCGCACCGCCCCCAGCCCCTTGCAACCCGGTGGCCGGTGCGAAGGTTACTGTGTCGATAGTGGATCGGAACGTCTGCTGAATCTCAATCCGGGGGGATGCGATGAAATTCGACCGTCTGGCGGTCGTCTCGCTTGTATGTATCTGGCTCTTCGGCTGCGGCGCCAACGATCTGGACGGGCCGGAGCGCATCGAATTCGACGACGTGGAGCGGGTGGAACTCGACGTTGAATCCGGGGAGGTCTACGTGCTCGGCAGTGCCAATTCGGAGGGGGCGGTGGTCAATCGGTGGTGGAGCGGCGACGACGACTTCGAACAACTGGCGGAGCGAAACTCCGCGCAGCGGCTCGTCGTCGAGTCGATCTGCCGCGGTGGCTGGTCCTGTGAGGCGCGCTACGAGATGACCGTGCAGCGATCGGCGCCGGTCGACGCCCGCATCGGTCGAGGACTGCTTCGGCTGATGCGCATCCGCGGCCACGTCGAGGCCGAACTGGGCGAGGGGCAGCTTGTGGGCCGGGGGCTGAAATCGCGGCTCTTCGACGCCGACGTCCAACGGGGGCGGGTCGATGTCAAATTCGTCGAGGCGCCCGACCACATCCGGCTGAAACTCGGCGACAGCGCCTCGGCGCGGGTCGAACTGCCCGAAGAACGCTACCGCTGTGACTTCGACGAGGAAGCCGGCTCCGTCGACGCCGGCGACCTGGAGTGCAACCGCCACGTCGGCGAGCGCATTCAGCTCGATCCACCGGACGCCGACGTTACGTTTCGTGTACAGTAACAGGCTGGCATCACACCGCGGCGGGCAGTACACTGATCCCATCGCGCTGCACTATGACCGTTCCCCCACACCGGAGTCGTCGTGGGCAAAATAAAACTGAGCGATACACTGCAGTTTCTCACCGCCAAACTGAACAAAATCACGGGCAGCGAGTTCGATTTTAGTCTCGAACTCGATGACCCACAGGTCGCCACCGGTGATGTAGTTCGCGCCCGGGCCGTGCTTCGCGCCCCGGAGGGCAAAGACCGCACCATCACCCGGGTGCGGATGCAACTCGCCGGTCAGGTTCAGTCCGAAGGCCAATGGGAGGAGTACGAACAGACCGCCGACGCCGTCAATGACGTCCCACTTCCCGGCGGCCACGAGTACGTCATCCCCATCGTCATCAAGATTCCTCACCAGGCCGTATTCAGTGAAGACGGCGGCAACTGGCGGCTGCGCGCCCAGGCGGTGGTCGACCGCAGCGTCACACCTCGCGATGAGGTGGTCGTCGAGGTTGTTGAGGAGGGGTGATTTCCACCTTGTGCTACTACGCCGTGAG
>SKMT01000508.1 GCA_007120915.1 Myxococcales bacterium
CCCAGCGCCCAGCACCCAGCGCCCAGCACCCAACCCCCAGCGCCCAGCACCCAGCGCCCAGCACCCAACCCCCAGCGCCCAGAGCCCAGCACCCAGCGCCCAGCACCCAACCCCCAGAGCCCAGCGCCCAGCGCCCAGCACCCAGAGCCCAGAGCCCAGCACCCAGCGCCCAGCACCCAGGAGACAACTTCACGGCGGTCTGTTACGGTGGGGCTGTTCCTGACAATTTCTGAGGAGGCCCCCGCAATGAGAGTGCAAGACATCAATCTGAAACGTACCCTCTGTGTGCTGGCCGCTCTCCTGGTGTGGATGCTCGCCTGCAAAGGCTGCGATCGCACACCGGTGGGCGAAGAACACGAAGAGTGGATCGGCACCTGGTCGGCAGCGGACTCGGAGGTGACCATCAAACCCGACGGGGTGTGCGACTTCGAGTGGAGCGAAGGCAACCACACCAACTCCGTCTCCGGCGGCGCCGCGCGCTGGGAAGACGACACGTTTTACTGCGCCCTGCTGTTCGACAGCGACTTCCCCATCGATCAGGCTCCCACTCAGGAAGGGGACACCTGGACGATGACCCTGGACGGCCAACAATTCCAGAAGGTCGAATAGGCGGGTTCAGCGCACTTTCGTGCAACAACCGCGCCCACCCCACGCAAACTACCCACGCCCCACACCTGCACGGCGCTCCTCCCCGGCCTTGGGGAGGTGGCTCGCGCGCCGTTCAGCGCGAGTCGGAGGGCCCCCTCGCAAACCAGAAGCTCCCCAGGACGATCCTCCCCACGAGGCGACGACTGGGGAGGTGGCTCGCGCGCCGTTCAGCGCGAGTCGGAGGGGACCCTCGCAAACCAGAAGCTCCCCAAGACCGGCACGGCTTCGCTCCCCGCTGGGGGGGAGCTGTCGAGCGAATGCAAGACTGAGGGGGCACCGCAAACCACCACCGCCCGATTGGAGCCGATGACATCCCCAGGCCTCGCGAGGAGCACCGCGACGTAGCGTGGCTGTCATCGCACCACACAGCTACACCTACACCCGCCCGTGCCAACTTTCCAAACAAAACCCAGCTCACCAAACACTTTTATTTGATTTTTTCAAACCCTTATGGCCAAATAACGTCAGAAAACCTTGAGAGCATTTGTCGTCCCCGCCCCCCAGCGACGGGACCACGTCAAACTGACCGACTTCATCGTGGCAATCCGATGTCAAAACACCTCCAGACAATCAGACAGGCTGCCAAGTACCAGGACGGCATCTTCGCCACTTTCCAGGTCGATGTTCCCGGTGACGCCCTCCACTATCACACCGAAACGGGGAAGCTCGAACGGATACAAACCGGCATATATCGCCTCACCGACAGGCCGGTCTCAGACCACGAGGAGTACATCGTCGCCGTGCTCTGGTCCCGCGAAGAAGGTGTGCTCAGCCACCAAACGGCACTGAGCATTCACGGGCTGTCGGATGTGCTTCCGAAGCAGATTCACCTGACGGTCCCAGAACATTGGCGACAGAAGCGCCGACAGATTCCGAAACACTACCGACTCCACTACGCAGATCTGGAAGACGATCAGCTCCAATGGTTCGAGGCCGTGCAAATCACCACCGTGGATCGTACCCTCAAGGATGTCGCCGCCGCCGGGCTCGACCCGGACCTTGTCGAACAGGCGCTCGATCAGGCCATGGACCGAAGCCTGGTCCCCCCCGACATGGACCGACGGCTGCTGAGGTATCTGATCTCCAAGAACGCCAGATGACCGGAAAATACAAAAAGCCCGCTCATTTCCGCGACGCCCTCAAAGCCCGCCTGAAGCGACGCGCCCGCCGGCGGGGAATGCTGTACAACCGCTACCGGCAACTCTTCCTGTTCGAACGCTTTGCCTCCCGGATCTATCAGGCCTTCGGCGATCAGGCGATTCTAACCCGGAGATTTCACGCAGATGTGTAATGAGACACAGCAGGGTCTACGCTCACTGGATGATGACGACCGACGCAATGCTGCGCATTGTGGAGGGAGAGCGACTATCGGGAGCGTTTCAGCTCCAGTGAGCGTGGGCATCTGCGAAGTCGCAATAGCATTTGCGTGAAATTTCCGGGTCAAAAGGTGGGCTGGTTCTCGAGCTGAGACTGGACCGGGCGAGAACCACGAAAGACATCGATATCCGTCTCGAAGGCCAACTCGACGAGCAACTCACCAGGCTCCGAGAAGTCGCCTCGAAGGTCGGTGACGATTATCTGCGCTTCGAACTCGCCGACGGCGAGAAACTGACCGAGATGGTCGGCGACCAGATCATGTATGAAGGCCGCCGCGTCGATGTGCAGGCCCGGCTGGCGGGCAGCCCATTCGGCCACCCATTCCACATCGACATTTCCATGGGCGACGCCCTGGTCGTCGAACCGGAAACCAGACCCGGCGACGATCTTCTGACCTTCATCGACATCGAGCCCCTGGAACATCGCATCTATCCGAAGGAGGCCCACGTTGCCGAAAAACTCCATGCCTGGTCACAACCTCGGGACAAACCCAACAGCCGCATGAAGGACATCGTCGATATCGGCCTGCTTGCCGCACACGAATCATTCGACTTCCCACCGCTTCGCAAGTCGATCGAGGCGACATTTGCCGCCCGTGACACGCACCCAATCCCCCGTGACATTCCAGAGTGCCCGACGGCCTGGCGACATCGGTTCAAAGCGGTCCGTGAACGCGACGGACTGAAATGGGCCGACTTCGACGAACTTGAAGCGCTGGTACAGAGATTTATTCGTCCCGTCATCGATGACGAGCCCGCCAACAACCAGACTTGGTCCCCCGAAGAACAATCCTGGCAATGAATCCCAGCCCCCCTCCTGGAGCAATTACCGATGAACTGCTCCCCCAACCTCGGTGCCGTCGAAAACGGACGGTTACAGCAGGTCGCGTAGTTTCTTGACCCGTTCGCTGCGTTCGCCGGTCACGTCGCTGTAGGCGTCGCGGAAATATGCCCGCGGGTTACCATCCAGATGATGGGCGACGCCGTCGGGATCAAGCTCGTGTAAAGCGGCAAAAATCGCCAGTCCGTACGCCAGCTCCCCCTCGTTGAGATACCCCGTAAAACGGGCCTCGGACTGCATCACGAAGGCGTCATCTTTGCGTTCGAATTGGAACGCAGCATTGGTCTGAAAGAGCCCAAACCCCATGTAAATCGCGCACAGGTCGGTGGACGGCTCCAGGGCCTGCACTCCGCCCGGCGGCAAATCCTCAACGCTCGCCATCAGGTAGTGCGCCAGTTCATGGGCGAACACTGCCACCAGTTCCATCGGTCGTTCCACCAGCCTGGCGTTGTAGCTGATGGTGACGTCGTCTTCACGAACCTCAAACGTGCCGGCGGCATCGTCTTCCGGGATCGCCGGTACCAATTCGTGAATTTCTTGCTGGCCCGGGTCCGGGCCTCGTGGTTCCAGCCGGCAGGGCCACTGCGACATTCCGGCATATGCACGCACGTACTCAAACAGTTGTTTCGCGCGCTCGTGACCGACAGTATCGACGGGAAAATCTTCGGGGGTCGGCTCAATCAGAGAGCCATCGTCAAAGGTTGGATTCGGGCGAAGATGCCGCAGGAACCACTCGAATGTGTCGAACTGCCAGTCGATCTGACGCTCGTCGGGCAGGTACTCTTCAACTGTACCCCTCAACCACCAGAACACGAGCACCACGCCCGCAACTGCCAGTGCGATGCCAAGATGATCGACGGTGGGCATAGTCGGTTTCTTCTCCAGATTCAGACATCAGAGAGATTACGATACGAGATGATGTTGCCATCTCCTTCAGTCCCCGGCAAACAGCAACGGGCAAGTACCACACGGCGCATACCTGCACGGCGATCCTCCCCGCGAGGCGACGAGCGGGCAGGTGGCTCGCGCGCCGTACAGCACGAATCGGAGGGGGCCCCTCGCAAATCAGAAGCTCCCCAACACCTGCACGGCGTCGCTCCCCGCTGGGAGGAGCTGCTCCAGGATCGCTCCGTGGGAGCTTCGCCGGCGGGCCGCCAGCGCTCCAGGATCGCTCCGTGGGAGCTTCGCCGGCGGGCCGCCAGCGCTCCATGATCGCTCCGCAGGAGCTTCGCCGGCGAGCCGCCAGCGCTCCAGGATCGCTCCGTGGGAGCTTCGCCGGCGGGCCGCCAGCGCTCCATGATCGCTCCGCAGGAGCTTCGCCGGCGGGCCGCCGCAAACCACCGACCACCGACCACCCACCACCGACCACC
>SKMT01000703.1 GCA_007120915.1 Myxococcales bacterium
CGGGAAGCTCCACCCCTCCAACTGCATCAGAAACTGGTAGACGTTGCCCCCCTCCCCGCAGCCGAAACACTTGTAGATCCCCATGCCGGGGTGCACGAAGAAGCTGGGCGTGTTTTCGTCGTGAAACGGGCACAACCCCTTGTAGTTCTGGCCCGCCCGGTCCAGCGATACATATTGGCGCACCGTATCGAGAATATCGGTGCGCTGAAGCACTTCCTCGATGACGGACTCGGGTATCAGGCCCATAAAACTGCTTGGTCTACTGGTCGGTTGGTCCTGGCATCAGCCAGCGGACACGGCCGGTCGGCCACTGCTACGAATGCGTCATTTCGAAGCCACAGTCTAGCAGCGGCCAAACCCTTGTCAAATCTGGGATTTTGTCCGCCGTTCAACGGCCCAGTTCCGATTTCCGAGTTTCGATTTCCGACTTCCGAGTTCCGATTCACCTTTACTTTGTCTCCAGATGTACACGCGCTCCCGATGGGTCGAGCGGAAACCATCAGACAAGGGAAAGACAAAAGTCTATCGGAAGTCGGAAGTCGGAAGTCGGAAATCGGAAATCGGAAACCGGAAAGACTACACCTCTACGACGACACCTCCGGCCGTGACGACACAAACTCCGACGGAGTCTGCACCTGCACCGGCAACTCGTCTCGCACGTCGAGCAGATCGGAGTCGTTGCTGATCAGCACCACGTCGGCGGCGGCCGCCAGCGCGGCGAACTTGCGATCCGCCGGATCGGCGACGATCTCGAAGTCCTCCGGGGTAGTACTCCCGTCGAAATGGCCATCATCGTCGAACAGGTCGACAAATTCGTCTTCGTCGATGGGCGGGATCTTCGCGAGCACCCGCATCGTCTCGCCGCGCGTGGCGTCGTCCCACACCAGTTGAAGCCGGCCGTCGGCGACGGCTGCAAGGATCTGTCCGGAGCTGCTGGCGGGGCTAAAGGCAGCGCCGACGAAGACATTGGTGTCAATGACGATGTTCATAACATGCTCCGGGTTGGGTCAGCCGATGTCGCACAACGATCACCGTCGTATCGCGAAACCTGGGGTTCTGCACAGACTTTTCAATGCAAACCCGGGCAGTTACGCTGGCTCGGACAACCCTTCTGCCCGGGAGTACCATGAAACGGACAGCTCAATCTATCACCGCCGTTGCCATCACCGCGCTACTTCTGCCGCTGATCGGCTGCGGCGATGACGCGGAAGAACAGCAGGCTGAAACACGCGTGGAGCACCTGGTCAGCGCCGCCCCCTATCCGAGCCTGGAGATCCACACCGACTGGGTCGAGGATCGGCGATTTCGCGACGGGGTGGACGATCGACTGGTCGACGGGCTCGAGGAGGTGGTGGACAAACCGGACGGAGTGCACGTCGTCGAGGGGGACGAGCTACCCGCCGAGGCACCACAGGAGGGCTGGAGCTTCGACGAGCTGCGACAGCTTGTGGAGTCCCGCGCCGACGCCGCCGATGTCTCCGACGGGGCCATCGACGCCTACACGCTGTTCGTCGACGGTGAGTACGCCGACGGAAGCGGTGAGGGCACCGTGCTGGGCATCGCCTGGTCGAACCGCTACTCCGTACTGTTTCAGGACTCGATCGAAGATGCCTGCCAGAGCCGACTCGGCGCTGTACCGGGGCTCGGCGACCGGCTTTGTGAAAACGCGGAGCTGGTGATCTGGCGCCACGAAATCGGTCATGTACTGGGGCTGGTCAACCGCGGCGCCCCGCTGACGTCGGACCATCAGGATCCGGAAGCCGACGCGCACTGCGTCCACGACGACTGCGTGATGTACCGCGCGTTTCGCCGACCCGGGGCTCTCGATGTGCTCGCCGATCGGATGGGTGACGACCGATCCACCCCCGACTTCGACCAGGCCTGCCAAGATGATCTGGAAGCAGCGCGGGCCGAGTAGGTGACGGTCGCGTCGCATGCCGGTATTCGATCACGGACGTTGCTATCGACATCACAGTTGCCTGTACCCGGTAAAGGCCCCCTGCGCGGAGGTGGTCCCGTTCTCGGTGCCACGACCTCACGACCCAAGACCCAAGACCCACGACGCCTTTTCTGTCTTCCGTCCTCTGCCTTCTGTCTTCTGCCATGGTAGACAACTGCCAGCGGGTCACTATCCTGTTCTGACAGATTTCGTAGCCGTTTCATCCACTCATCGTTCGTCGATTCCAGGAGCCTTACGATATGAGATCCTTTCTTGGCAGCACTTCCACACTGCGCACTCTACTGATTGCATCGTTGATCGCGTCGCTGGGCCTGTTGATCGCCTGTGAGCGTTCTCCCGAAGATCTGGAGGATTGGCGCACCGCCCAGAACGGCATGGCCCAGCTTTCGGAGTGGGCTGCCGACGAAGGTGAGCCCACGGATGTACGCAAGCGGGCCATCGAGATCATGCTCGAAGAGGGCGAGGTCGATTATGTGCCTCGCACGCTCAACGAAGTCGAAGAGGACGACGACCGACAGATGTTGGCCGCCGCCGCCATGTCGACCATCGAACGACTGTGGGACGAGCAGGACGTCCCGGAGTTGACCGAAGAAGACCGCGAGGGCCTTGAGGAGGGCCAGGACGTGGAGGTGGAGATCCCGCCCCAGGGCTTCGACGCTGCCAACGCCGTGGACGCCATCTACCGCACCTGGGATCACTTCGACGAAGATGCCCAGCAGCGGGGCTCCGAGATTCTTCGGGACTGGATCAGCCAGGACCAGGAGCTTCGCACCCAGCTTGCCAGCACGGGCATCGCCTACCTGGTGCAATACGCCGGGGAGTCGGCAGTCGATGAGATCGAAAACTGGCTGATGGAGACCGACGAGCCCTACGCGCTGGCGCGCACACTCCGTCCAAATGTCACGGAAGAACAACAACTGAGGGTTGACGAAGTCATCGCCCAACGCGCCAAGGAAGAGCACCCCGACCTGGACGACGAGATGCGCCAAGCCGTCGTTCACGCCGAAACCGACGGGATGGTCCCCTACCTGTCGAAGATGATCGACGACGAAGTCGAAGGGATGAGCGAGGCGTTCCAGGCTCTGGCGAACATCGGCGGTGATGGCCACGCCAAGCTGCTCGAACTCGTCGAAGAGCGCACCGGCACCATCCGCTGGACCGCCGCCAGCAGGCTGCTTGAAAGCGAAGGCATCGACAAGCTCGCCGACATCGCCAACCTGCTGCCGGAAGATGAAGACGGCTATGACCTCGGCGAAGACCACAGCCTCGACGACTTCACCAGGGCCATCTGTGCCGATGCGAAGCGATCTTCGGAAACCGGTGCCATTGAAGCGGCTGCTGATACCTTCTCGGCGATGCTGGACGAAGAGCACTGGCCGTCGACGGTACTCGCGCTTCAGTGCGCCCAGATTTTTGGCACTTCGGAGCTGCGAGATCGAATCCAACAGATGGAGGACGACGATACAGAACTGGCGAACATGGAGACCGTCAACACCGTCGGTGATCTTGCCACTGTGACAGACACCATTATCGAAGACGATGATGAATAATCGGCTGTAACACCACACAAAAAGCCCGCCTTCCCAGCAGGGGAGGCGGGCTTTTTGGTTGAAGCGCTGAAGCGAAAACCGATTACTTCAGTTCCACTTCCGCACCGGCTTCTTCAAGCTGCTCTTTGAGCCCCTCGGCGTCTTCCTTCTCCAGGCCCTCTTCGATGGGCGTGGGAGCGTCCTCGACTTTGTCTTTGGCGTCTTTCAGACCCAGGCCGGTGATCTCGCGCACCGCTTTGATGACCTTGATCTTCTGGTCGCCGAAGCTTTTGAGGATGACGTCGAATGCCGTCTGCTCTTCTTCCTCGCCTCCGCCGGCGGCGGCTCCGGCCATCATCACCGGACCGGCGGCCTCGGCGCTGACGTCCCATTTGTCTTCGAGTTCACCGACCAGATCGGAAAGCTCAACGACGCTCATGTCGCTGAGAAAGTCGATGACATCTTCTCTCGTTACATCTGCCATGGTTGATTCTCCCGTTGTTCAATTCGCCCCGAAGGGCTGTGGTGTTAACTGCTGTCAGTTGGCGGGGTCGATCCCCGGTTCCGTTCTCGATGGCTGTAACTGCCGGTGAAAATCCGCGGCAGACAGCCCGAACATTACGCGCTCTCCTCCAGATCCCGCTTGCGAGCGTTGAGCACCTGAACGAAGTCGTTGGGCGCTGCCTTCAGCGTTCGCACGAACTTGGTGGGCACCGCCTGAAGCACGTTGAGGAACTGA
>SKMT01000280.1 GCA_007120915.1 Myxococcales bacterium
ACAGAAGACAGAAGACAGAGGACAGAAGACAGACAAACCCCAGCACGCCCTGGGCTTGATGCGAGTGGTCGAAGCAAATGGTCTTGTTCGTCTCTCCAGCATCGCCGTGATATGGGTCAGCTCCCAAATCCAAACTGTACGTTGTTGTCCCCCCCTGAATCCAGCGCTGGCACAGGAGGGAATAAATCTGTCCTCTGTCTTCTGTCCTCTGTCTTCGGCAATCGCGGGGATCATCATCACAGATCCCGTGGGATACTGCCCAGATAGCTGGTCTGTCTTCACGGAGGCCGGTCAAATGCGATTGCCCTGCCCCCACACTTCCCGGGTCTTCCCACGCTACTCGAACTTTCATACCATTCTGCCAGTCGCCAGACCTGACCAACACGAGAATATTCGATGTCTACGCCGACGCGATGTGCACTTCTGATGGTGTTGCTGTTGTGGATGCCGTTGTTCGCCGGTTGTCCCTCCGACAAACTGCGCGTCCGCGGAGTCGTCGCCGAGATGGACCGGGAGGATTCGGACAAGGAGTTTCAGCCCGGCCAGCGTCTCAGCGGAGTGCGCATCAGCCTCGATTGTCCGGGCGAAGAACCTCAGCTTCTCGAAGTGACGGGCCGCAGCGGATACTTCGAGCACCGCACCGCCGAGCAGATCCACGGGGACTGTCAGTTAATCGCTGCCAGAAACGACTATCATTCACGCAGCTATTCGGTCGCCGACATCTGCGCACGCAGCGGTGACGACCGTCGATTCTGTGAATACGTCGGCGTCACCGTCCGGCTTATCTCCTCGGTCCCGCCTCCTCCCGAAGATGACGAGGACGAAGAAGAGGACCAGGGCGACGACAACGACGACAACGACAACGGCAATGACGATGACAACTCCGGCGATGGCGGCGAGGAGGAGCCATGAACCGACGATGCCTTCTCGCAGTGACAGTGGGAGTCTTGCTTCTGGTCGCCACCGGCTGCGCCACCGAACGCACCGCTTCCGGTTTCGTCCACTCTTCAGCTCCTTACGACGCTTATGACGCAACCGGTGATATCTACGGGGATGGCGAACCCCTCGAAGAAGCTCAGATCGAATACGTCTGCCGCGACCGAAGGCCCCGCACCATCGCCGTCACCGATGAAGAGGGGCGTTTTCACTACAACGGCGACGGCACCTGGCATCGAGACTGCTCGTTTCGGGTCTCCCGCCGCGGATTCCACAACCAGGAGTTCGACGTCCAGGAGCTATGCCAGGATATCCGCGGCGACTACTGCACCACCATCGCCATCCAGGCCGAGCTACTGGATCAGAAAGAGGCGCGAAGTGCCGACGATTACACCGCTCCCCGCGCAAGCGGACCCCGGCGGGGGCAGCGAAACCTCTGGGTTCAGGAGCATCGGCGCTGGCGACTGATGGAGGGGGCGATGACATTAGCCGCGATTCAAACCAGCCTGGGCATCGCATCCTATCTGACCCGATGGCCCGTGGGAGGCTACATCATGGGTGGCTTCCAACTGTTCGCAGGACTGACGGTTGCCATGGAATCGAAGGGCAGAGCCGGAGGTGCCTTACTGGCGCTGGCTTCGTTCGGTGTGTTCGCCGGCACAGCCTTCTACAACTTCCGATATGCTCCCGACCTTTCGACGCGCACAAACTTTCTGGTGAATATGGGTAGCTGGAATCTGGGGCTACTGTCGGTAGCCGCCAGTCATGCCGTCTCCGAGGCGTATCACAACTACGACGGAGCCGGCGCCGGTGTCGACTCAGCTCCTCCCGTCCAGGTCGGTTTCACCGGCTCCGGGGTGTTTTTTCAGTATCGGTTTTGAGTCCGAGATATGGAAAGTTCCCGGCACAGGATGATGTGTAAGCAAAAGGGGATGTGGAGATGCTGGAGATGAGGGGATGCCTATTGTTTTTGCCGACCGATCAAATAGGTCACCCGCTGTGGGCCTTTGCCGGCGGGGACCGAGTCGATTTCCCATTCGTACTCGTCCAACTCGGCCGTCAACTTGCGCAGCTCCTCCGGTGAGTACACGCGAAGCGCCGATACCAACCCGTCCCAGAATATCAGCAGTGGAACCACGGGAATCAGGTACGTCCAGAACAGCCGACCCGGGCGAAACGGTCGCACCAGGGGAGTCAGAAGTATCACGAACAGGGGCACAAACAGCGTTGAGATCAGTGTGGGTATCCGTCGGTCCATGACCTCGTAGACTCCGATGGGAACCCCGGCGTCCACTGCATCGGCCAGAATCGCGCGAGCCGTGTCCGCCTGAAACTGATGCAGCCCGTTGACGATGGTTCGCGGCCCGGAACACTGCTCCGGCACCTCCGTGGCATCGACCGCCTCTCGATGTCCCGCCACTCGTCCGTCGGTACGCTCCTCGATACGCCGAAACGCATCGGTGTTGGGATGAAGGTCCGTCAACAGGACTTCAACGCCGTCGAACTCATCCATCGGCTCTTCGAGATACGCCGGCCATGGCCCTCCACTTCCGGAGCACAGGTCGACGATCTGTACGTCTTCATTTTCCCCCTCGCAGACACGACCGATCAACTTCGGGAGTTCGTCGAACGGCCCATGTTCCATCATGAACTGCAGATACTCCGTGATGTACCGACGCCAGGCATCGGGAATCCAGGGCTGATCGTTGAATTCAAACAGGTGGACTCTACCCACGGCGATACCTCGGGGGGCGACGGATCTGATGATATGATCAATCGTCGATCAGACTCACCGATTCGACGTTGAGTAACAACCCCCAGACTTTCGTCAGTGGCAGCCCTTCGATCGCTGTGGGGTCGTCACAGCGCGTCGCCTCGAACAACTTCACGCCGGCCTCTTCGATCTTGTAGGCCCCTGCACAGTCGACCGGCTGGTCCTGGCGCACGTACCGTCGGATCTGCTCGTCGGTCAGCGGGCGCATCACCATCTCGCAGATCGCCGTGGCCGTTTCGACATCACCGTCGGGCGTCGCCAGCGCCACCGCCGAGATCAGCCGATGCGTCTTGCTTTGTAGCTGCTTCAGTTGGGCCACTGCACCCTCGATCCCCCCCGGTTTTTCGAACACCACGTCCCCCAGCGCCGCCACCTGGTCGCTGCCGATGACCCAGGCGTCGGGGTACTCCCGCTGTACGGCACGGGCCTTCTCGACGGCGAGCCGACGGGCGAGTTCTTCAGGGGCCTCGCCCTGCCGGCGTAATTCGTCGATCTCGGGGCCTACGGCGTCGAAGTCGACGCCCAGGCGCCTGAACAGGCGGCGTTTGTAGGGCGATGAGGTGGCCAGGATTAGCTGTTGGGTCATTGGCTTGCTCGTGAGGGTTGGCCGGAAGCGCCAACGTTATCGGGTTTCCGACTTACGAGTTCCGATTCATGTTTACTTGTAGTTCGTCTCCGGGTTAGCGAGCAATCTCCACAGGCCAGACAAGACCCCTCGGACGAGAAAAAAGAAAATTACTCGGAAATCGGAAGTCGGAAATCGGAAGTCGGAAATCTAGAAAACCCCCGCTTGAAGCGGGCTTTCTCACCCGAACAAATCCAGCATTAACTCCACGGTCTCTTCGAGTTCGGTGTACTCGTTCATCCCCTGCTTGAGCAGGTCTTCCATCTCCTCGATGTAGTCGATGGCCAGGTCGACCTCCAGGTCGGTGCCGTATTCGTAGGCGCCGAGGCTGATGAGGTCGCGTTTTTCTTCGTAGGTCGACAGCACTTCGCGGAATCGGCCGGCGGCCTGTGCGTGCTCGTCGGTGACCACGTCGCCCATCACACGTGACAGCGAGGGTAGCACGTCGATGGCGGGCCAGTGGTTTCGGCTCGCCAGCTCGCGGCTTAGGATGATGTGTCCGTCCAGGATTCCGCGCACTTCGTCGGCGATGGGCTCTTCCATGTCGCCGCCGGCGACGAGCACGGTGTACAGCGCCGTAATCGAGCCTGTTGCGTCGTTGCCGGTGCGCTCCAGCAGCTTTGGCAGCATGCTGAAGACACTGGGCGGGTAGCCCTGCCTCGCCGGTGGTTCGCCCGCTGCCAGTCCCACTTCGCGCTGGGCGCGGGCGAAGCGTGTAACCGAATCCATCATCAGCAACACGTCGCCGGTGCGATCCCGGAAGTACTCCGCGATGGCCGTGGCGACGAATGCCGACTTCAGCCGCACCAGGCTGGGCGCATCGCTGGTGGCGACGACGACCACGGCGCGCTTCATGCCCTCCTCGCCGAGTACCTCCTCGATGAACTCGCG
>SKMT01000030.1 GCA_007120915.1 Myxococcales bacterium
GTTCGATCACAACTATCCGACCACCGCGATCTACCCGCCGACCGATAACGCCGATGAGGATGAACAGCAGCCGCAGACCGAGCCCGGTGAGCAGCGCGATGAACCCGGCACCGATGAGGTTGTTGACACTGCTTATGAGCAGCCCGAACCGGGGATCAGCGGATTGGTTGCACTGGTGGGGCTGGTCGTCGTATTTGTCGCGGCATTGATCCTTTTTCGGAGGACATGACAGTGGAAGCAACTACAACCGATCGTCTCCTGGAGGTGGTTCCCAATTCAGTGGTCGACCGGGGGGGAAGTCCTCGGTTCGGCACCTATCGCGGAGAGTTACCGGCCGTAGATTTGCGGCAGCTTCGGGGTGCCCGGCTTCCGGGGTGGCTGCACTGGAAGGTGCGCCGCAAGCGCTGGCACTACACCCTGGCGGCCACCGATGAGGTGCTGGTGTGCCAGGCGGTCGTCGACGGTGGGTTTGTGGGCCAGGGGTTTTTGTACGTCGTCGATCTGTATGAGCAGTCCGTGGTCGCCCAGTGTCAGTCTCCGGGGCTGCCCGGGGTGCAGGCGAGGGTGAACGACCGGCCTGGCCCGGGGCATCGGTCCGTGTTTCGAGCACCGGGCGCGGAGTATGATCTGGAGCGTGACGAGCGGGGAGATGCCTACCGCTGGGATTGCACGTTGCACCCGGTGAGAATGCGCCATCACCGAGGTTTGCAGCTCGATGCGTCGATTCATCCCCGCGGTGGCGCCCCGGCGCTGACGGTGATCTCGCCGGTCGATGGGACGGGGGTGGTCAATGTCACCCAGAAGTGGGCGGGGCTGAAGGTCAGCGGCAGGCTTCGCGCCGGTTCCAGAACCTACCGCCTTGACGATGGCCTGGCGGGGCTGGACTACACCCAGGGGATTTTGTCGCGGCGAACGACCTGGCGGTGGGCCCAGGGGTTGGGTCGGCTGTATGACGGGCGGGCGGTGGGTATGAATTTGGTCGCCGGGTTCAACGAGGGGGGCGACGATACCAACGAGAATGCGCTGTGGGTCGGAGATCGGCTGATTCCGCTGGGACGTGCAGAATTTGATTTCGATCCAGACAACCCCGACCGGTACTGGGTGGTACGCACGGACGACGGGAAGGTGGAGGCGCATTTCGAGCCCTATCACGTGTTTCGAGAAGAGCGTCGGCTCGGGGTGCTCAACAGTCGCTTCATCCAGCCCGCGGGGCGTTTTGAGGCTCGGATTAGCATCGACGGGAAGACCCACGATGTGACGCTGTTCGGGGTGACCGAAGATCAGGATGTGTACTGGTGAGGCGGGGGTTGGGCGCTGGGCGCTGGGTGCTGGGTGCTGGGCTCTGGGCTCTGGGCGCTGGGTGCTGGGCTCTGGGCGCTGGGCTCTGGGCTCTGGGCTCTGGGTGTTGGGTGTTGGGGGTGGAAGCGGCGGGGGGTGAGGTGATAGGTGATGGGTGGGAAGGCAACACTTTTTTTCGCGAACGAGGATGTGACAGTGCAATTTCGGGTTTCGACGGCGACAAAGCGGCTGGTGGGACGCATCGATGAAGGCGAGGATCTGCTGGAGGTGATCTCGGCGATCTGTGAGGAGAATGATGTGGCGGCCGGGCAGGTGCGCGCGGTAGGGCAGTTTGACCAGATGAAGCTGGTACATTTTGCTTCACAACGAGGCGAATATGTGCCGGTGGTCGACGGGTTGGGCCAGTTTGAGCTGGTGCAGCTTCACGGCAGCGTCTCGAGGCTCGGCGGAGAGGTGGCGGTTCGGTTGGATGGGACCGTGAACGTGGGGGGGCCGGCAGGGCCGCAACTGGTGGGTGGGCAACTTCGCAGCGCTCGGGCAGTGCAGGGAGAATTCGTCATCGATGTGTTCGCCGACCTTCAGATGCAGCGGCGGCTCGACGGTGACACCGGTCAGTTGGTGCTCGACGAGATTGAGCGACGCGGCGGCGCCGAACAGATGCAACTTGTCGAATCTGCTCCAGATTCGGGAGCGGAGGGCGATGACGGTGCCGATGGCACGTCGATGAGCTGGGACGAGGCGATTCAGAAGGCTGAGAAGACCGAGAAGCGGCGCAAAACACGCCGGTCGTCGGGGTCGAAGCCAACCGCCAGGAAGACCAAAGAGGACCATGATCCGTACGCCGGGTTCGACTTTGACGAACCGGAGCTGGCGGCCGGTGACCTGATCGACCATCCAAAACTGGGCAAATGCCGGGTGTTGGACGTAGAGGACGATCAGTATGTGAAGATCAAGCTGCCCAGGGGGCGGATACGCAAGCTGGCGCTGTCGGTGCTGGAGATCGACTACCAGGGAAGCGAAGACGATCGCAGAGTGTTTAAGGCCCGGGTGAGGCGATGAGCAGTCCACCGACATTGGACCCACCGTCGGTGCGCCGGCGGCTTGAGAAGCTGGGGGATTGTCCGCAGGTCGAATTCAACCGGTTTGAAGTGGAGGGGATGGGCGAGTTGCAGCCGGCGGCGGTACTGGTTCCGCTCACCGAGATCGACGGGCAGTTCCATGTGGTGTTCACAAGCCGGCCGGAGACGATGCCGCAGCACTCCGGGGAGGTCAGCTTCCCGGGGGGACGGGCCGAAGAGAAGGACCAGACGCTGCTTGAGACGGCGCTGAGGGAGACCCACGAGGAGATCGCGTTGGATCCCGACGAGGTGCGGGTGTACGGGAATCTGGTGCGGATGCCGACGATCACCGGCTACGATGTTACTGTCTTCGTCGGGGAGTTCGATCGGTCGGAGCGGCTGGAGCCGAATCCCCGAGAGATCGAGGAGTTGTTTCTGGCACCGCTGCACGCTCTGGCAGACCCGTCGTGCCATCGCGTCGAGCAGCGCACCTGGCGCGAACATACCTTCGATCTGCATTTTTTCGACTACGGAGGTCATCTGATCTGGGGGGCGACAGGCTATATGGTGTACCGGTTGTTGGAGCTGGTGAAGCCGGACTGAAGTCAATCAGGAGTTGTGGTGATGGGAAACAATATACTGCTCGGCATCAGTGGTGGCATCGCAGCGTACAAAGCCTGTTCGCTGGTACGCGAGTTGACCAAACGAGGGGATGAAGTACGGGCGGTGATGACTGCCGGTGCCCAGGAGTTTATCCGGCCGATGACGCTGCAGGTGCTCACGGACAATCCGGTGGGTGTGACGACCTTCGATGCGGGGTATGAGAGTGAGATCGGCCACATCGATCTGGCGCGCTGGGCGGATGCGGTGATGCTGGCGCCGGCGACGGCCAATCTGGTTGCCCGGGTCGCCGCCGGGATGGGCGATGACCTGTTGACGACGGTGCTATTGGCGACGGATGCGCCGGTGGTGGTCGCCCCGGCGATGAACACCCAGATGTGGCACCATCCGCGGGTGCAGGCGAACCTGGAGACCATCGCGTCGATGCCGCGCCACCATCTGGTTGATCCCGACGAGGGTGAGCTGGCGTGCAAGGAGGTCGGCCCGGGCCGGCTGCCGGACGCCGAAGTGTTGGTGCAGGCGGTGGACGCCGCGCTCACCGAGCCGCTTCTGGCCGACAAGAAGGTGCTGGTCACCGCCGGGCCGACCCGGGAGTTCATCGACCCGGCGCGGTTCATCTCCAATCCCTCCACAGGCACTATGGGACATTGTATCGCCCGGGCGGCCCGGGAGATGGGCGCCGACGTCACGCTGGTGCGAGGCCCGGTGGAGCTGGAACCGCCGTACGGAGTCGACGTCGTCGATGTGACGACGGCTCGTCAGATGCACCAGGCGGTGATGCAGCGCGCCGCGTCGGTGGATGTGGTGGTGATGGCCGCTGCCGTCGCCGACTGGCGCGCCGCCGACGAGCAGCAGGAAAAAATGGCCAAATCGGAGATGGCCGACTCGCTGGAGTTGGAGCGCAACCCGGATATTCTCGCAGATCTGGGCGAGAAGTTCGGCCCTGATTCGGGCCAGGACGGACCGGTACTGGTCGGATTCGCGGCGGAGACCCAGGATGTGGTCAACCGCGCTCGTGAGAAGAGAAAGCGCAAGGGGGCTCATCTGATCGTGGCCAATCAGATCGGAGGCTCGAAGTCGGCGTTCGGTGACAGTCGGCCGGCGATTCACGTGCTGTCGGAGACGACGGTTACCGACTATCCGGCGAACAGCAAGCTGAAGCAGGCGCGGGCGATCTGTAGAGAGGTAGCAGCCCAAACGTGTTCCCCTGGCGGATAAACCGCGCAGGGGCCTTAAGGGCAGGCGA
>SKMT01000649.1 GCA_007120915.1 Myxococcales bacterium
AGGTGGCGGGCGATGATGGGAATGTCTTCGGGGCGGTCACGAAGAGGAGGTACGTCGACGACGAGGCCGGCGAGCCGGAAGTACAGATCCTGGCGGAATGTGCCTTCGTCGACCATCTCCTCTAGCCTGCGATTGGTGGCGGCGACGATGCGCACGTCCACGTCGATTTCCTCGGCGGCACCGACGGGCCGGATGCGCTTTTGTTGGAGGGCGCGAAGCAGCTTCGATTGCATGGACATCGGCATCTCGCCGACTTCGTCCAGAAAGAGCGTACCGCCGTCAGCGGCCTGAAACAGTCCTGACCGGTCGGACCGGGCGCCGGTGAACGCTCCCTTGATGTGGCCGAACATCTCGGAGGCGAAGAGATTTTCCGAGATCGCCGAGCAGTTGAAGGCGACGAAGGGTGCGTCGCGGCGCTGGCTGCGGTGGTGAACGGCTGTGGCCACGAGTTCTTTGCCCACGCCCGACTCGCCGGTAACAACCACGGGGATGTCGCTGCCGGCGACGCGGTCGACCCGGTCGAGCAGCTTCTGCATCGGTGTGGAGACGAAGGCGATGTCCGGAAACCGATCGCGGATCTCGGAGGCGCGTCGGCGTTGAAGCTCGATCTGATCGGTGAGTGAATCGCAGCGCTGTTCGAGCTTCGACAGAGCGGACTCGCGCTGTTCAAGCAATGCATCGAGTCGCTCGTTGGCCTCGGCGAGGCGACTCTTTTCGCGGCGCAGGGCCTGAAGGCGCCGGGCGCTGGTGACACCGACGGCGATCTGATGGGCGAATGCCTCCATCATGCGCGGGATTTCCCCACCGAACACACCAGCCTCGAAGCGGTGATCCAGGTAGAGGGCACCGAGCAGACCGCTGGCGTCGCGTACGGGCACGCAGAGCACACTGGTCAGGTCGAGGTCGACGACGGAGAGGGCGGTGTCGAAGCGTCGATCGTCGCGGGCGTTGATGGTGACGACGGTTCGGCCGGTGCTGGCGGCTTCTTCGGCGATGGTGCGGCTGACCTTGAGATGAGGCCGGGGGATCTCATCGCCGGCAAGATCGCGGCTGGCGGTGATGCGGTAGTCGCCCACGCGGCTTCGCGAAGGGTCGCGCATCAGCAGATAGCCGCGTTCGGCGCCGCTGAGCTCGAGGGCGATGTCGATGGCGCGGTCCCACAACTGGTCGAGGCTGTCGAGGTTGAGGATCATCTCGTTGAGCGAGAGCATCCGGTAGAAGTGCTCTCGCAGCTCGTCGTCGATGTCGCCTGTCTGGACGGATGTCTCCGGCCGTTGCTTCGCCGCCGAGACATCGTCGGTCGGTTCATCGTCGAGTTGTTGTGGGGAGGGAAGGTCGGGAAGCTGCGAGAAGAAATCGGCGCGAAGCGATTTCGTCAGCCCCATGGCGATGGCGTGTTTGGAGCGGTGAACGAGCTCGGCGATCTCATGCATCACGCCGGTTAACTCCTCGTGTTCCAGTCTTCGCCACAGGCGGGGGCTCTGGCGCAGCACGAGGCGGTGGTTGCCGTTGTCGGCGGCGGCGAGCAGATGGCGGCGAAACATCTCGATGCCGGCCATCGGTCCGAGGTTGCCGCCATCGGTCCACTGAAGACGGGCGCGCACGATTCCGTGGTGGTGTTCCAGGTCGGTGAGGCGGGATTGCTCGATGAGATGGCGGGCCTGGTTGAGCCGGTCGAGAGCGTCGACGGCGCGACCGGCGCGCAGGCTGGCTTCGGCACTGTACAACAGCAGGCTGGCGCGTCGGCGGTCGTCGATCCCCGGTTGTTCGAGAGCCTCCGAGTAGATCTGAATCGCTCGCTGCGGTTGATTGCGCTCAAGGGCGATGTCCCCGGCCAGGGATCGACACATCACGGCGATCGGGTCGAGCTGGTGTTGTTCGGCGATGGCGCTGGCCCGCTCGACCAGCTCGTCGGCTTCGTCGAGTCTGCCCAGGGCGATGTCGATGTTGGCTTCGTTCGCCCACAACAGCGCGCGGGTGGACGGACGGGTTGTGGAGTGGGCGAGTCGGCTGCCGCGCGAATAGTACTCGCGGGCGAGCCCGAGGCGGCCCTGACGGTGGTAGGCGGTGCCGACGTTGAGCAGGTACGTCGGAAGTTGGCCGACCAACCCGTTTGATTCGATCTCCTCAAGCGCGCGCAGATGGGCGTCCGTTGCCTCGTCGAGCTGATCACAACGGGTCAGCCCGATGGCCCGGTAGGCGTGGCAACGGGCGCGCAGTTCAGCGGCGACATCGGGGTGATCGAGCCGGGGGGTGAAGTCGCGGAGCTGTTCGATGGCAGCTTCGTCGCCGGTCATCGCCCGGGCTCCCCGATCGACGACCGACAGGTGGCAGTAGGCGTGGTGTGGTGGGTCATCAACGGTGGAGATGAATTCCAGCCCCTGTTCGGCGGCGGCACGAGCGTCGTCGAACTGTCCCGAGGACAGAGAGAGTTGAGCGCGCCATCGCTGCCCCTCGATCCACTGTGTGTCGTCGAGTTCGTCGTCGATGTCATCGAGATCGTCCAGAAGCTGCAGGCCCTCATCGTAGCGGCCGAGCTCGCTGAACAGCCGTGCGCGAAGCAGAAGAGCATCGGGGCGCGCAGGTGGACCCTCGGCGGTCTGAGCGAGCGCATTGTCGAAGTGGTCGACATCGCGGGAGTCGAGGCCGGTGTAGACCAGGGCATCGAGCCAGATCTGCAGCAGTGGCAGTTCGTCATCATCGGATGCGCTCGACAACAGGGGATACAACGTCTCGCAGGTTTCGGCGGCCTGGGCGTAGGCACCGGCACTCATCAGCTCGGCGAGGTGGGCTTTCCAGCGCCCGTCAACGAGGTTGTCTGCCGTCGGTGTCGGTGCGGTCTTCTGGTGGGTGTGGGCGAAGTCGGGAGTGGAGGTGGTGCCAATTTCACGGTTGATGGCAGCGAAGAGCCGCACCGGCTGGTCGCCCAGCCGCTCAACCAGGGTGCGCCATCGGCCCGCCGGGATGTCGCGAATTTCGCTCACCGGAGTGTCGGTGCGCCAGCGGTTCCAGTCGTCGGCGTCGAACTGCGGTACAGCCACCTCGGTGTGTGTGGCGTCGACATCGAAGTCCGATCGAGCGGTGGCGATGAATCGCACCTGCTCGCCGCGGCGGGAAATGACGTCGACAACGTGTGTCCAGAAGTCCCGGATATCGGGGCCGGCGTCGTCGAGGTCATCCCACAGGATCACCAGCGGTTCGTCAGCCACCGCGTCGAGCAGCCGGTTGGTCCACATCTGAAAGACATGGAGCCGGTCGCCGGTGACGTCGCCGAAGTCGGGGGCGAAATCATCGGCGGTGACAGCGTCGATGAGGCAGCGGACCGGTGCCCAGGGCCCATGATGGGAACGAACCCGAGTGCTCTGGTCGAGGTGAGGCCCGTAGATACGACCCGATCGGTAGAGCAGCGTGCAGCTCCCCTGGAGTCGGAGCTGTCGAAAGACCCGCTTGAGCACCAGCGACTTGCCGCTGGCGTCGGGGCCGACCACCAGGAGGCTGTGATGTGTTTGGAGGCCGTCGACAATCTCTCGCTGCAGCGGACGGTACAGACTGGTCGGCAACGAGACGTACGGTGGCGCAAGGTCGGGCAGCTCGTCGGTCAACGCATCGATGATTGTCTGGACCACAGGTCGGTCGTCAGGCCGTTTGGCCAGCCCGCGCTCGATGACCCCGCGGAGGCGTCCGTCCAGCGCATCGGCAAGCCGGGGTTCGGCGTCGTGATGAACGCCGGCCCATTCAGCCAGGTCATCGGCATGCAGCGGGAATCGGCCCCCTGCGGCCATCCAACTGACCAGGGCGCACAGCGCGTAGACGTCGGAGGCGGGCGTCGCGGAGGCTCCCTGCCACAGTTCGGGGGCCATCAGCGCGGCGCTGCCGGCGACGGCGGGGCGGGACGGTCCCGGTGGTATCGGCGCAAGATCGATAAGCCAGGGCTGCTGGTCGTCGTCGACGATGACATTTCGCGGCTGGAGATCGCCGTGGCACCAGTCGTGAGCGTGTAGATTCCGCAGTGCCATCGCGATGCGCGCGGCCACCCGCTTCCACCCGGTGGTGAGGGTGGCGATGGTATCGGCGAGTTCGACACCGGGTACCCAGTCGCGCACGGCGCCGAGCCAGTCCCCATCGCCGAGTCCGAGACGGTGGCGCAGGTCGTCGTTGAGCCGCAGCAGGTCGTGCCAGGCGGCGACGCCGTCGACCTGAGGAGCGAGAAGTGCATCGAGGTTCGATGCGTTGCGCTGCTCGGTGAACCGACAGATGCGAAGGACTTTGCGGTGGCCCTGGTCATCGGTGATCTGCCAGGTCTGTTCGCCGTCGTGGCTGCCGAGCAGGTGGCCGTCGTCGATGTGGTCGAGCAGGTGCATAGAGATATCTGCCACTTTTTTGTCAATCATTTTGTCAATACAGACAATTCTGACAAACCGGTCAGCCGATGTCCAGCACCTCGACGTCGAGTTCGGCCCGGAATATGGTCGGTTCCGGCGATAACAGAGAGGTTTTCCACGGCTGTGGCACAGCTCTTGTATTTACAGTGAGGCGAACGGCGGAAAAGCCGACCGTTCCCA
The DNA here is from genome assembly GCA_007120915.1 of Myxococcales bacterium. Lineage (GTDB taxonomy): Bacteria > Myxococcota_A > Bradymonadia > Bradymonadales > Bradymonadaceae > SLJM01. The sequence continues at coordinate 4,563 of SKMT01000649.1, forward strand.
GACTGAATGGAACTGAATTGCTCGAACGAGAGGAGCCAGACAATGTATCACCGACACACAGCCATCATTTGCCTGTTCGCCGCCACCGTTGCCCTGGGGGCCTGCGTGCCCGAACAGGGAGACGACACCACGGAAACCTTTCGCGCAGGCCTGGTCTCTCAGGCCGATCTGGACGTGGAGTATGAACCGGTGGAATCGACCCAGTCGATGATGATGTGGAATGACGACGAGGGCTCCGGGGTCAGCCAACTGGCGGTGGGCACCGGCCGCGCCGTAATCGGGACCAACGCCTTCTTGCTGGAACTGGTCACCACGATGGAGCTGATCGTGGCCCACCCGCCCACGGTCGCACAGCAGGATTACCATGTGTGGGAAGGACCGGATGGAGACGACTTCTTTCGGGTGACCATCGAACAGAGCGATCATCCGCAGGGAGATCAGTTCGATTTCGCCCTCGAAGCAGGCAGTGTCGAAGACGATGATGACGAGCTGGAGACGCTGTTCGACGGCTACAGTGTACGGCCCGACGAGTATGAGCCGGGGGATCGGCGCGGCTGGGGTATCGTGGAGCACGACTTCGACGCCATCGACGCCTTCGAGCCGGACAAAGAGATCGGGGGCAGCTCGGCGATTGCGTTTCGGCACCTCGGCGGGGTGCACCAGGTCGAGGTGCGGCTGGACGAGGTCGTCAGTGACGAGCACGAAGATTTCGTGCCGGGAGCAGCCTACAGCTATGTGAACTTCGAAGACGGCTCTGGTACGCTCGACTGGCTCGCGCAGGATGATTTCACCGGTGAGGGTGAGCCCTACGAGACGGTGGCAGCACATGTGCAGTGGGACAGCGATCACACCGGGGTGGGAGCGGGATTGGTCACCGATGGAGATCTGGATGTGGACTACCTGCAGGTCGGTGAGTGCTGGGCGTCGTCGCTCGAAAAGAGCTACGCCCGAATTACCAGTCCCGACGGGGAGCTCAACAGCGGTGACAAGGCCAGTTGTGGTGAGACGACGCCGGCGGATCTGTCGGTTCCCGACGAGGCAGACTTCGACGGCGAGCTGGAGGTTCCCGCCGAACATCCGGATGAGGCGTAAGCTGCCGGCGGTGGTGCATCCGATGTGGGCTGCACCACCGCCGCCGCTGCCTGTGACTTAGCAGCGCGGGTGTGCACCAAGATCCCGAGGAGAATGCTGATATGGCTGGTGATGGATGGTCGAAAATGGGCAAGGTGGCGGTGGCGACGGTGGTCGTCGCCGTGTTGGTGTGGCCCGGCTGCATGACAGATCCGATGCCCGACATCCCGGCGTCGCCCGAATACGAGACGGTTCGCCTGGAGTATGGAACGAGCGACGAACTCGAAGAGTCACAGCAGGGCCAACTGACAGCGCGCATCGGGGAGACATCACAGCTTGCCGATGTGACCCGTCAGACAGTGGCCGGGACCAACGCCGCGCTTCGCGACCACCTGAAATTGATGGAGGAGTTTCGCGACCACCAGCCGACATCGGTGGGGGATGACTACTACGAATGGGAGGCGCCAGAGGGGTCGGAGTACGTGCAGTATCGCATCGAGCGCGTCGACGACGACACCCACGAACACTGGCTTCGCATCGGGGAGAGCCGATCCGACAGTGCTGTGGTCGTTGAAGGGACGATGACCCCCGACGAGCGCGACGGAGACCGCCAGCAAGGCGAGGGATTGATCACCTTCGATTTCGACGCGCTGGCGCAGGTTCAGGATGACCCCGAGGCATCCCAGGGGTTGATGCACCTGGCGTTTCGCTCCCACGGAGGGGTCCGACAGGTCGCTGTGGGGCTGGACGAGGTGGCGGGGCTGGAGGGCGATGAGCCGCTCACGGGCATCTTCGACTACACGCAACTGGCCGACGAACGGGGCTTCTTCAGCTTCTTTGGCCACGGTTCCTTCGAGGGGGGCGACACGGAGTTTGCGTCCTTCGATGCGGCCTGGACACCGGACCAGCAGGGGCGCATCGACGCCCGGTTCGAAGGGGGAGGCGACTGGGATGTGCTCGTCGATCAGTGCTGGGATGCCGACCAGCAGATCAGCTATATGCGCACCGAACCGGAGAGTGGAGACGACGGCGGCGAGGTTGAAGACTGCGCTGCGCCACTGCGCGACGTCGAGCTGGAGGCTACCGAACATGAGGAGCCCGACGACGTCATCCCCGATATCCCGGGCGAACACCCCGAGGAGCAATGATCGCCCAGATGCAGCACCATCGATCACCCAAAGAAGCGGTCAGAGTTCACCGATGGGAACGTCGAAATGCTGTGCGTAGGCTTTCAGCGCCTTCACGGGAGCCCGAAACGTCGCCTCCGAACCGATGTTGAACACCACCCCTTCGATGCTGGAGGCGACCTCCAGAATTTTGGCCATCGATTCGGCGGGGTTTAACGGCAGCATCGGCGCCGAACCGTCGTCGTTGAGCCGACCGGCCTGTCGGGCAAACTCCTTGAGTTGGCGCACGTGGGTAAACACCAGAAGCCATGGGCGCCCGTCGATCTGTGAGACCGTCGGCCGGGCCGGTCCCTCCTGGTTGGAGGAGGGCAGAAAATACCAGGCCTGCCGAAAGAAGACCGCCTTCCACAGCGCTTCGATGTTCTCGGTGGTCGGCTCGCGGCGTGCGCGGGCGACATAGTCTCGGATTTCGTATACTGGCATAAAATTCAGGTGGTCGGTGGTCGGTAGTCGGTCGTCGGTGGTCGGTGGTCGGTGGTCGGTGGTCGGGGCGCCAACACCTAACACCCACCACCTAACATCCAACGCCGAAATACAGGAACTTCCCTTCCCAGTTGTGTCTGTTACGATAGCGGCGCCTTCGGCGTTTTCAGTATCAATCAGTCGGGCCCGACACAACATTTCGATCCTCGATGACCACCGAGCCTACAGACAATCCCGAGTCCAGTGCGTCGGGGACCAACGCGACGGAGGACAGCGGCGACGAAGAGGCGTCGTTTATGTCCTCGGCGCTGGGGATGGTCGACGACATCCGGGCGGTGCGGGTGTGCATCGTGATCATCGCCATCGCCGCGATCATCGGGATTTTGCACTTCGCCAAGCCGATTTTGATTCCCATCGTGCTGGCGTTTTTTCTGTCCTACGTGCTCAACCCCTTCGTCAACATTCTGATGAAGGTTCGCATCCCGGCGACCGCAGTGAACATGCCCCGGGGGCTGGCATCGCTGGTCGTGGTGGTGTGTTCCGTGGGGCTGGCGGGATTGATCGGCACCTTCATCGCCGATCAGATCCGGCGGTTAATTCTGGATCTGCGCCACTACCAGGACGAGCTGGTGGAGAACATCAACCGGTTGCGGGAGACGGTCTCCGATATGCAGGGGCGTGTCGAAGGGCTTTTAGAGCCCTTCCGGCGCGAGGGCGAAGGCATCAGCCCCGTGGACGGCGACGATGACGAGCCGGTCGAGCAGATCGAAGTCTTCGCCGATCAGGGCGCCGATCTGTGGGCGACGCTCACGGAATTCATCGCCGGGGGGCTGACCGGATTTCTGGGCATCGTCGCCCAGGCGGTGATGTGCATCTTCGTGCTGGTGTTCATCCTCGCTCAGGGCCCGGCGCTGCACCAGCGCATCGTGCAGGCGGTAGGCGGCGAGGTAAAAAAGAAACGCCGCGCCGCCGAGGCAATCCTCAAACGGGTCAACACCGATGTGCAGGGCTATCTGTTCAACCGGTTTGCCACCAACACCTGCGTGGCCATTGTGGTGGGGCTGATCTTTTATCTGTATGGGCTGGACTTTGCGTTTTTGCTCGGCATTTTCGCGGGGCTGTTCAACTTCATTCCCTATGTGGGCCCCATCATCGGAAGTGTGTTTCCGGCGGCAGTGGCCTACGTGCAGTTCGGGGAATTGCAGGCGGTGTTCTGGTGTGTGCTCATCTACGCCAGCGTCACCGGGCTGGAGGGCAACCTGGTCACCCCGTACGTGATCGGCCAGCAGTTGCGTCTGAACAGCCTGGCGGTGCTTCTGTCGGCGATCTTCTGGGGCTGGATGTGGGGTGCGATCGGGCTTCTGTTGGCCATCCCCATCGTGGCGACGATGAAATCGGTCTCCGAGAACGTCGACGGCCTCCGGGGGTTGGCCGCCTTCCTGCGCGGTTAGCCCTGCGGGGCCCCTACCTGATCACATCGTGGTGACTGGACCTGGCGGCTGATGCTGCAGGCCAGGTCGTTTGCGGGAAGTAGACGCCGGTGTCCATCTTGGTACCATACTGGTCATCATGACGGGTTCGGCGCCGAACAGCATTGACAGCAGCACTGGCTGCACAGCTCGAATTGTTGTTGGTCGAGCGTTCGTATCTACTGGAGTGGTTTCACTGTGACCGGAGGCAGCAAGCCAAAGACTGGAAGGGGCAACCTGCCGACACCGGGAGATGTGCTTGATCAGCGATATCGACTCGGTGACATTATCGCCACCGGCGGCATGGGCGTGATCATGTCGGCGAAGCAGATACGCACCGGACGTACAGTGGCGGTGAAGTTTCTTCACGCTCATATCGCCGAACAGCCTGATTTCGCGCAGCGATTCGCCCGGGAAGCCCGGGTGGGTACGCTGTTCGACCACACCAATATCGTACGGGTCTATGATGTGGGCGAGACCCCGCATGGAGCCCTGTACCTGGTGATGGAGTACGTAGAAGGCAAGGAGTTGAAGACGATCATCGCCCGGGATGCCCCGATGTGTGCAGGCGAGGTTCTTGAGCTGGGCTCTCAGATCGCCGACGGGCTCGCCGAGGCCCACGCCAAGCAGGTGGTCCATCGCGACATCAAACCCGCTAACATCATCATCACCCACACCCGGCGGGGGCGACGACAGCCCAAAATTCTCGACTTCGGTCTGGCAAAGCTGGTCAACACCGGGACCTCGGAGCTGACCGGTACCGGCATGTATGCCGGAACCCCTGCCTACATCGCTCCGGAGACGCTGGTCGATGATGGAAGAACAGACCAGCCGACGGTGGACGTGTACTCCACGGGGCTGGTTCTGCTGGAGATGCTCACCGGGCGGAAAGCCTTTGAGGGGGAGAACATTGCGAAATTGTTTTTCCAGCAGGTACGCAAGCCGGTGCCAATTCCACGCAAACTGCTGGACACCTCGCTGGGAGAGGTAATCCGAAAGGCGACCGAAAAGCATCCCGATGACCGATATGCTGATGCCGATCAGTTGTACGCAGCGCTGAAACGTGCCGAGGAAAAGACGCCCCCGGAGCTGAGGCTCGACAAGAAGCCGCTTCCCCCTGCCCGTGTGCGACCCGGTGATGATCTGGGCGCGATCGGTGACGGGGTTCTCGGCGACAGCGAACTGACGATCCTGCGCGAAGTGCCTGCACACCGCAGCTACGATCCGCCGGGCGATGAACATGCCCCCACCAAAGAGTTTGACGCTGCCACCAAAGAGTTTGACGCCCCCACCAAAGAGTTTGACGCCCCCACCAAAGAGTTTGACGCCCCCGCCGACGACGCAACGCCCACCACAATTTTTGACCCTGCAGCCGTTGCAGCACCCGGTGGCCCAGACCAGCCTGCTGCTGGAGGTCAGCCAGCAGCCTCCGGCGACACCACGCCTCGCGAATCTACGATTGTGCTGCGAGACGAGGACATGGTCGTCGTTGACCAACCCGAGCTTTCCGGCACCGACAAGACCCGAGTCATTGCTGCAATTTGCACTCTGGTGTTTCTGGTCGTCTCCGGGGCATTCGTCACAACACTGATCGGCGAGGAAGAGCAGGAAGAACCCGAGCGCGATGCTGCTGGTTCACAGCTCGAACAGCAGGATAGCGAGCCTGCCGATCAACCAGACGAACAGCGCGACGATGGACCCTCCGACGCGCTGTTTCGGGTCATTGTGGACACCGACCCAACGGGGGCGAGCGTCTACGACGGTCAGACCGAGCTGGGAGAGTCCTCGCTGGATCTGGAGTTCAACCCTGACGACATCCCCGAGACTGTCACCATCGAGAAGGACGGATATGAAACCGAGACCCGTCATCTGGGCGACAAACTGGGCGACAAACTGGGCGACGACCACGGAGCGGACACCCCGAAGATCGAGCTGAGTGTACAACTGCAACAGGTACCCGAGCCCGAGCCCACACCGGCGCCCCAGCCCTCGCCACCTCCGCCCTCGCCCGACCCCTCGCCCCCGTCGCCGACGGGCCAGCAGAAGCAGGACAGCGATGACGACAACGGCAGTGGTGTCGATGATGTGCTGCGCCAGTACCTGGATTGACCGTCGCCGCCACCGATCGGTTTAAATTCACCACATATCCCAACAGGATCGCCCCCTTTTGATATTTGATCCAACCTCGACCACAATCGGTGTTGGTTTCTACACAACTGCTGCAGACTGCCAGGTTACTGCCACCGTCAAGCTGGCGACTGACGAGACGACACGATGACCCTGACCGACAGATTCACACCGACGACAACGTCGTCATTGTTCACGATTGCACTGTTTTCGTTGCTGCTGTTGTTCAGCGCGACGGCTGCGATACCGGCGTACGCCCAGGATTTGTCGGACGAAGAACTGCAGCAATTTGAGGATCACGTCCGGCAGGCCACCGCGGCGATGGATCGCGGTGACTATCGGGGGGCGATCAGCGGCTGGGAGTCGGCGATGGAGCTGGTCGACCATCCCCGCATTCGTATCCAGCTTGCGATGGCCCACGCCAAATACGAGGATTGCGCCCCGGCCCATGAAGTCGCCTCCAACCTCCCGGACCATGACCAGTTGGACGAAGAGGTCCAGCGCGATCATCAGCGACTGGAGGCTCTGCTTGAAGAATGTCCGGACACAGGAGAGGTCTACTTTGAATGTACTCCTGCGGAGCTGACCATCGAGGTCGATGATGGTGATGTCCCCTGCGGCGAATGGGTCGAGCTGCCGGAGGGCGATCATGCAGTTTCTGCCTCCCAGCCGGGCTTTGAGTCCGATTCATACCGCATCACCGTCGCCGCCGGGCAGCGCACGCGCGAACCGGTGACGCTGGAGAGTGCTGCGGCGGATGCGACCTCGAACCGGGCGTTGTACGCCGGGATGGGCACCACGGCTCTGGGAGTGGTGTTTATGGGGTTTGCAGTAGGCCAGGAGTTCGGTGCTGCCGGGCGAGCCGAGGAGATGATGCAGGCGCGCGATGATGCAGATTACGCGCGAATGGAAGATCTTCGCGATGATGCAGCATCGTCGGCCCGGCGCGCCACCGTGGGCTACGTGGTGGGCACCACCTTCATCGCCGCCGGCTCCCTGGTGATGTGGTACGCGTCGACCGGCAGCGACGATACTGACACCAGCGCCGCCATCGGGGTTGGCGCCGGCACCATCGAATTGAGACTGACGTTTCCATGACCCCCCGGCTTATCCGGGCCGACGGGCCCCTTTCGTAGTGAGATCCCGAAATGATGAGAACTTTTTCCTCCCGCAGCTTCCTGGCGCTTCTGTGCGCAATCTCCGTGGTCGGGCTGACCGTGCTGGCGACGGGCTGTTCATCGGAAACAGAGTGTGCGTCCGACGGGGAATGTCCTGAGGACTACGAGTGCGTCTCCGCCGGGGGGCTGTTCGCCGCTGACGCCGTCTGCCTGCCGAAAGACGGCGACGACACGGATCTGGATGCCGGTGTCAACGACGTGGAAGACGCCGAAGATGACACCGATGAGCCATCGATCTGCGACGACGGTGAACAGAGCGGGGACCAGACCGACATCGACTGCGGTGGTTCGGAGTGCCCTCCCTGTGAGGTCGGCAAAAACTGCGAAGCCGACACCGACTGCATCACACTTCACTGCGACGAGGGCACCTGCGAAGAGAGCGACGACGACTGCCCCTCCGGCGAAGTCGAGTGCAATGATGACTGTGTGGACATCACCTCAGACTTCGATCACTGCGGTGGCTGTGACGACGGTTGCGAGGGAGACGAAATCTGTGACGGCGGGCTGTGCGTCTGTGAGGATGAGTGCTGCTCGGATGACGACTGTGACGGCAGCCGGGAGTGCAGCGGGGGCAGTTGCGTCTGCAATGACGACTGCTGCAGCGATGATGAGTGCACGGGCACCGCGGTCTGCGAAGACGGAGAGTGCGAATGTCCCGACGAATGCTGCTCGGACGCTGAGTGTCCGGGATTTGAGCAGTGTCAATCGGGAAGCTGTGTGTGCAACGACGGCACCTGCTGCAGCGGCGATGACTGCTCCGGAGATGATGAGTGTTCTCATCGCAACGAATGTATCGACCCCTCCGGCATCGATTGTGATGATAGCTGCGACTGTCCCGTCGGGTGGACCTGCGGCGGCAGTAACTGTCACGCTGTCCCTCTCATGGACAGCATCCCTCGCTGCTGTGTCGATCCGCAGTGTGAGTCCGGTGAGGCCTGTACCGAACTTGATGGCAGCGACGGCACCTGCGACTGAGCTGTGGCTGTATCCCGAAGAATGTTGTCCCCCCCCAAGGTAGCCCTATGCATAGATTCATCCTCCGACTCACCCTGGTTTTCACGGCGCTGGCGCTGTCGGGCTGTTCTGCCGAGACCACGGGCTACGAAACGGAAGACGACGCCGGGGTCAACGATGTGGAGCAGTCCGATGACGTCTCTGATTCCGATGCCGACGGTGACAACGGCAACGATGTGGAGCACTGCGACTTCGACGACCCCGTCGAAACGTCGACCACCTGCGGGGTCAACGACGCGGGGGTGATCATCGAAAAATGCCGCGATGGCGAACTGGTCGAGAAGTGCAACGCCGTCAAGGCGCTATCTGCCGGCACCAGTCACACCTGCGCGGTGCTGCGCGATCAGACGTTGTACTGCTGGGGCCGAAATTACTTCGGGCAGGTAGGCGACGGCACCCAGGAAGATCAGCTCACGCCGGTGCAGTTGGACCTGGAGTCCGTCGTCGACGTAGCCGCCGGCAGCCATCACAGTTGTGCACTGACCGAAGAGAGCGACATCTACTGCTGGGGCTCATCGGCGGACGGAAAGCTGGGAGGCGACCAGGACTTCGAAGAACCGGAAGAGATCACTGAGCCGGAGCCGGTCACCGGCCTTGGCGACCATACCATCGACCGACTGGTCGAAATCCCGATGAACCACACCTGTGCGGTGACCACCGACGACGAGCTGATCTGCTGGGGATCGAACTCCTGGGGTCAACTGGGGCTGTCACCGGACGACGTTCCGCGAACCAATGAGCCGACCGTCGTCTCCCAGGTCAGCCCGCTTCGCGACGCCGCAACGGGCACCTTCGGAAACTGCGTGGTAGATGAGTCTCAGACGCTTCGGTGCTGGGGGGTGAACAGTCACGGCTCTCTGGGCATCGGCGAAGAACCACAGTCGACCACAACACCCACGGTGGTCTCCGGGGTTGGAGATGTGCGCCAGGTGTCGGCGGGCACCCATCATGTCTGCATCATCAATGACGACGATGCCGTCTACTGCTGGGGCGACAGCCTGTCGGGGCAGGTCGGCAACGGGGTCTCCTTCTCCAACCCCGATCCCGACGGCCCAGAGGGCAACGACTGGGTAGTCTTTGAGCCGGCACAACTGACCGATCTGGAACCGATCCGCGATATTCTCTCGGCGAGAGGCCACACCTGTGCGTTGACCTTCGATGACCAGGGATACTGCTGGGGCGGCAACGCCGAAGGCGCCTTTGGCAACGGCGACGACACAACCCAAATTGTCCCCACCGCCGTGGATTGGCCGCAGACGTTCTACACGCTCAGCGGGGGCAACGGTCACACCTGCGGCATCAGCTATGAGGGGTATGTCTACTGCTGGGGAAGCAACGGCTACAACGATGACATCTACGGCTCCGTGGGCTCCGGGTCCACGGACCTGGCGGTGCTTGAGCCCGAAGAGGTTGCGTTCTGATGATGCGTGGTGCTTGCAACGTTTGGTACCGGCAGCAAGGTTGGTATTTCGCTGCCGTTTGGGGCATAATCTGGGATC